>CAZRRC010000030.1:26242-27683 GCA_964602395.1 uncultured Proteiniphilum sp.
GAATAATTTCGTCTCTTTTTTTCATTTTCGCAAAAGTTTTTCTTATCTTCGCCCTACCAGAGATATTGATCTGGCTGCTGGGTATGTGGAAGGAAAAATTCATACAATATCTCCGTTACGAGAAGAACTACTCCTCTCTAACGGAGATATCTTATTTAAAAGACCTTACCCAATTCCAAGAATTTGTAACCGCGGAGTGCGGCGCTACTGATTGGAAGGAGATCGACAGCGATATGATTCGCATTTGGATAAGCCAACTAATGGAAGAGGGTATGAAAGCACGATCTGTAAACAGAAAACTGAGTGCCCTCAAATCGTTCTTTCGATATCTGAAGAGAAATGATGTGGTTCGGCAGAATCCAGCCGAACAGGTGTCGGGACCTAAAATTACCAAAAGACTCCCCACCTTTGTAAACAATGATGATCTGAACAAAGTGATTGACGACCCCCTGGCATACGACGACGATTTCCGCGGTCATCGTGACCGCTTTCTCATTGAGTTATTCTATCTTACTGGTATGCGACAGGCAGAACTCATTTCACTCAAAGATAGCGACATCGACTTCAGCCACAACACCTTGCGGGTAACAGGAAAACGAAATAAGCAACGCCTTATTCCTTTCTCCGACGAAACGAAAGAAAGGCTGCGGCTTTACATCGAAAGAAGAAACCATGAAATAGCAAACAAATCGCCCTTCCTCTTTGTTAAGGAAGATGGAAATCCATTATACCCTAGACTGGTTTATCGTGTTATACACAAACATCTGGACAGTATCCCCACCCTGTCGAAAAAAAGCCCACACGTGCTGCGTCACTCTTTCGCCACCGGGATGCTGAACAACGGAGCGGAGATAAACGCGGTAAAAGAGCTCCTGGGACACTCAAGCTTGGCATCAACAGAGATCTATACACATGTCACATTTGAAGAATTGAAAAAAGTATATCACACCGCTCATCCAAGAGCTAAAAAATGAAGGAGGAATAGTATGGAACTGACAATTCAATCTGTAAACTTTGACGCTACTGAACAATTACAAGCATTCGTAGAGAAAAAAATGAAAAAACTGGAACGACTTACTGAAGACATCATTCTCTCGGAAGTCATTCTCAAGGTAGTAAAACCTGAGACCGCAAACAACAAAGAGGCAGCGGTAAAATTAAATCTCAGACACAGTGAAGCTTTTGCCAGCAAAACAGCAGATACATTTGAAGAAGCCATTGATCTGTGTATGATGGCACTTGAAAAGCAGATACTCAAGAGTAAAGAAAAAAAGGAAAGATAACGCCCAAAATATTAAAGGAAATGTTTTGGCATCAAAAAAAATATTACTACCTTTGCGACCGTTTCTCTCCATCCAAGGAGGGAAGCGGTTAATTTTAAGATATAAGCCTCTTTAGCTCAGTTGGCCAGAGCACGTGATTTGTAATCTCGGGGTCGTTG
>CAZRRC010000031.1:0-21826 GCA_964602395.1 uncultured Proteiniphilum sp.
GAAGATGCTCCTGTGAGCATTCGTCTGAATCCTTTTAAACAACGCAATCTCCTGACCTTCCTTCATCCTGTGGAGCGTGTGCCCTGGTCTGAGCAAGGATATTATCTGGAAGAACGGCCTTCCTTTACCTTCGACCCATTGTTCCATGCAGGCTATTATTATGTGCAGGAGGCCTCTTCCATGTTTATTGAGCATGCGGTGAGAGAGCTTGTGTCTACGCCCGTGACTTGTCTCGATCTCTGTGCTGCTCCCGGCGGGAAGTCGGTCAGCCTTCTCTCTGCACTGCCAGAGGGTAGTCTGCTCGTAAGCAACGAAATTGTCCGCCAACGGGCGAATGTATTGTCGGAGACCCTGATTAAGTTTGGTCATCCCAACACAGTGGTAACCCAGAACAGTGCGAAGGATTTTGCTGCTTTTCCCGGATTGTTCGATCTGATCCTGGTGGATGCCCCCTGTTCGGGGGAAGGCATGTTCCGCAAAGATGAAGTGGCCATACAGGAATGGTCACCCCAGAACGTGAAGATGTGCGCTGCAAGGCAAAAAGATATTCTGGGCGACGTGTGGCCGGCGCTCAGGCCGGGCGGGTTGCTGGTCTACAGCACCTGCACTTACAACAGCGACGAAAATGAAGAAAATGTGCGCTGGGCGGCGAACAATTTGGGCGCTACTTTCACAAAGGTAGAGATCGATGCTGGTTGGAACATCGTGCCATCGCATGACGGCGATGCCGGCGGTTATCATTTTTATCCGCACAAGGTTGAGGGAGAGGGACTGTTTGTGGCAGTTTTGAGAAAACCGGGAGCGGAAGTGCCTGAGACCGATTTTCGCCCCAAGAAAAATAGAAAGCCCACGGTCGTCCCGATCAAGGATCCGGCAGACTATGCGAAATTGATCACAAATCCCGAATTGTTTCATTTGATGGAATCCGAAGATCGCATCACAGCGTTGCCGAAAGTGCATGCCGAAACCATCGTTGCATTGATGCATAACCTGAAATGTGTTTCTGCAGGCGTAGAGTTGGGACAGATGAGAGGGAAAGATTTCATCCCCGCTCATGCGCTGGCCATGAGCATCGCCTTGAACCTGCAGGTCTTCTACAACCATGAGGTAACCTATGAGCAGGCCATCGCCTACCTGCGAAAAGAGGCCATCACCCTTTCCGACGCACCCAGGGGAATGGTGCTGCTTACCTGGCAAAACGAACCCCTCGGATTTGTAAAGAATATTGGTAACCGGGCAAACAATCTCTACCCAAACGAATGGCGTATCCGGAGCGGATATCTGCCCGACAAAAAGCCGGAGATCCTTGCTCCCGAACAACCGGTTCCTCCTGCTGAATAATTCACTTAATAAATTCTTGTCCCATGTCTACCGGCTCAACGCGACAAATCCTCACCTACCTGTTTGTGATCTTATCGATCACTGTAGCCCTGATATCGTTGGTGCTGACCCACAAACTGGCGAAAGAGTTGTCGGAAGATGAACAAAACAGACTGGAAATATGGGCGATGGCAACTGAAAATGTGACGATGAAGGGAGAGCGTGCCGATCTGGATCTGATTCTGAAGATATTGCAAAGCAATACCGCTATACCCGTTATCCTGTATGATGAAAAGAGCGGCGAACTTCAGTCGCACAACATTGCGCTGCCTCAGGAAAATGTGCATGATTTCCTCTCGGCGAAGAGAGAACAGTTTGCAAACAAGCACCAGCCTATCAGGCTGGGAGAATTGAATCAGTTGTTGTATTTCGACGACTCCTACCGGTTGAAGCAGTTGCGGATATATCCCTATATCCAACTGTTTGTAATTGTCCTGTTCATGGGGTTGGCCCTCTTCGCGCTGAACCGTTCACGGCGGGCGGAACAAAATCAACTGTGGGTGGGGCTGTCGAAGGAAACCGCCCATCAGTTGGGGACACCCATTTCATCACTCACTGCATGGATCGCTTATTTGAAGCTGAAGGAGGTGGATCCGCAGTTGCTGACCGAGATCGGAAAAGATACATCGCGGTTGGAAATGATTGCGGAGCGCTTCTCGAAGATCGGTTCGGCGCCCGATAAACAGCCCTCTGATTTACGCGATGTGATTGTCGGTACGCTAAGATATCTGGAGAAACGGCTGTCGACAAAAATATCTTTCTCCCTGCTGCTTCCCGATCATCCGGTGATTGTTTCACTCAATAAACCGCTGTTTGGCTGGGTGATTGAGAACCTCGCCAAAAATGCGGTAGATGCCATGAATGGAGAAGGTGTGGTGACCTTTTCTGTGGTGGAGAAGGGTAAACATGTGTTGCTGGATGTCTCCGATAAAGGCAAAGGCGTTCCAAAAACGAAATTCAAAAGGATATTTTCTCCCGGTTACACTACCAAAGAGAGAGGGTGGGGACTTGGTTTATCGCTGGTAAAGCGTATTGTGGAAGTCCATCACGGATGGAAAATAAACGTGTTGACGTCGGAGCCAGGAAAAGGGACCACCTTCAGGATTGTGTTGAAAAAGCACTGAGAAATTCAGTCTCCATATCCAGTGCTTCAGCATACTTTTTCAGCAAATCCGTGGCATAATCCGTCGCTTCCTGCAGTCCGTCCTTGCCGGAATATCCGTTTATAATCATCAGCAGATGCGATGTGTCAGACGTAATTTTTGTGCGTTCTTCGTCGCTGGTAGGGGTGCCGATGCCACCCACGGCATCCCGATAGAGGGGCAATCCTTCAATATTCAGCAAACCACGCCCGATTGCCTCAAACCGTTCACCGGATTCGCCCACGCCCAGTCGCAGGTTACCCTCTATTTTGCTGGCATCGAACCCGCCAATGGAGTACCCGGTCTTCAGAGAAACCAGATTGATCAAGTCCACCAGGGTGTTGATCTGGTATAAGCTTTGTCCCTTCAAGATTCTTCTGCACAACGCCTCAGCCGAAGGGCGATACCGGTTGGGATCTTTCCCCAACTTTTTGTAGGTTTTCCGGGTAGCATAAATTGCTGGCCGTTTGTTGATTTCCTCCATTTTGTACGTAGCAGCAAACTGCGCGCAAAATGCATCAATTTCCTGCCATAACCCTGCATTGTAGGGATTGTTCTTCACCTTGCACGCAATGGTTGCCAGATGAAATTCGGGGCACACCGCCTCAATTTCATTCCCTATAGTGATCGTTTTTTGTTCCATGTTTAACCCGACTGGTCTTGTTCAAATATTTCCCAAAGATAAAAAATCTGAAGCAGAAGAACGCAAAATCATTCTAAACGAATGAATATTTGAAAAATATGCATCAATTAACTTGTGAAACTCTATTTCAATTGCTATATTTGCGTGATTTTTTGTTTGCATACGATAATAAATCATATTCATTAAAACGTGTGCTACCGTTGACAAATAGAGAGGCCCGTTTCATATGTCCGATGAAAAAAATAAGCTGCTGGTCGATCTGGAGATACGCATCAAACAGGTCATGTTTTTATGCGACTCGTTGAAAGAAGAAAATGAACGCTTAAAAACGGAGTTACGAACGCGGCAAACGCTAGTTGATGAGACGACGAAAGATCTGGAACAGTTGAAAACAAAATACAATGCTTTAAAAACCGCGAGAACCATTACAGCGGCTTCGGTCGATGTGGATACCGCGAAATTAAAAATAGCAAAACTGGTGCGGGAAGTGGACAAGTGCATAAATTTATTAAAATAAGATTTAAAAAATTTATGTGATGGGAGATGAAAAATTTTTATTAACGTTAGAGGTTGCCGGCAGGAGGTATCCATTGAAAATCAAAAAGTCAGATGAACAATCCTTCCGTGATGCTGCCAAAAAGATAAATACAAAAATAAACCAATACCGTGTTGCATACGGGGGCGAGAACTCCCAAATGACGACCCAGGATTTTATGGCAATGACCGCCATACAGGCATTGGCTGAGAATTTTTCTCTCGGTGACAGGAACGATACGAAACCCTTTGAGGATAAAATTAATTCGCTGATCAGCGAATTGGACGTTTATCTGAAGAAATAATCTTTTTTTTCTTGATTTTAAAGGAGAAGAGATTGACGCACCTTTTGGCACATAGCTTTTTATGTGGCTGATTGTGTGCATTTTTTTTTATTAGGCTATAAGCAACAAAAGAAAACCTTCTGCCGGAACGGAACTCATTCCGACAGGAGCATATAAATCAATTTTAAAAGTAACAATATGGAAATAGTAATAGGAGTGATAATCGGTTTGGCAATCGGGGCAGTTGTGGCCTGGTTTCTGACCGGTAAAATGGCCAGCTCCCGCGCCCGGAGTATTTTGGGCGATGCGGAGAAGGATGCTGAGGTAATCAGGAAAAAGATGCTGTTGGAAGCAAAAGAAGAGACACTTGCAATGAAGACCGAGGCCGAAAAACAGGCCAACGCGCGAACAACTAAAATACAGATTACCGAGAACCGGATCCGGCAACGTGAGATAGCGCTTAACCAAAAACAGGAAGAACTCAACAAGAAGAACATCGAGATCGATGAAGCGAAAATCAACCTGACAGCTCAACAGGATTTTCTGGATAAGAAAGCTGTGGAGCTGGATCGTTTGCACAGACAGTCGGTAGAGCAACTCGAAACCATCTCCGGCTTGTCGGCTGAGGAAGCCAAGGAGCGTCTGGTGGAATCATTGAAAGATGAAGCAAAGACCGATGCGCAGTCATTTATCAACGACATCATGGAAGAGGCCAAGATGACGGCCAACAAGGAAGCGAAAAAGATTGTGATTCAATCTATTCAGCGTGTAGCCACAGAAACATCCATCGAAAATGCCATTACGGTTTTTCACATCGATTCCGACGAAGTAAAAGGAAGGATCATCGGTCGTGAAGGGCGCAATATCCGTGCTCTGGAAGCCGCAACAGGTGTAGAGATTGTGGTGGACGACACACCCGAAGCCATTGTGCTTTCGGGCTTTGATCCTGTACGCCGTGAGATTGCCCGCCTCTCGTTGCACCAGCTGGTGGCCGACGGACGCATACACCCCGCCCGCATCGAAGAGGTGGTGTCGAAGGTGAAGAAGCAGATCGAAGAGGAGATTATTGAAACCGGTAAGCGTACCGTGATAGATTTGGGTATTCATGGCTTGCATCCAGAGCTGATCAGGATGGTGGGTAAGATGAAGTACCGCTCATCATACGGGCAGAATCTCTTGCAACACTCTCGAGAAGTGGCCAACCTCTGTGCCATCATGGCCTCGGAGCTTGGATTGAACCCTAAAAAGGCAAAACGCGCGGGCTTGCTGCATGATATCGGTAAAGTGCCCGACGACGAACCCGAATTGCCACATGCCGTACTGGGTATGAAACTGGCAGAAAAATATAAAGAGAAACCGGATATCTGCAATGCCATTGGCGCACACCACGACGAAGTGGAGATGACCACTTTGTTGGCGCCCATCGTGCAGGTATGTGATGCGATCTCAGGTGCACGACCAGGTGCCCGGCGCGAGATTGTGGAGGCTTACATCAAGCGGTTGAACGATCTGGAGAATCTGGCGCTTTCATACCCCGGCGTGGTGAAGACCTATGCCATTCAGGCTGGCCGTGAGCTGCGCGTGATTGTCGGTGCCGATAAGATCGATGATCAGGATACCGAAAGACTCTCCGACGAGATCGCACGCAAGATACAGACCGAGATGACCTACCCCGGTCAGGTGAAGATCACGGTCATTCGCGAAACACGTGCCGTAAGTTATGCCAAGTAAAGGCAAGGCCGTATTACCCACAAAAAAAGGAGCCGAAAGCTCCTTTTTTTGTGGAATAAGATTGATATCTAATGACTTAATTCTTGTGTCTCTTTTTATTTCTTTCAACTAGCAGCACCTCGTTGGTCCCGATCACCGTTTTCAGTTCCATTTGAAGACGTTTGATCTCCTTCTCCTGATTGTGTATGGTGGTGAGCAAAGCATTCAACTCTTCGTTGTCCACCGTGTCGGGGTATTGTGCCTTGACGCGGGTGATGAAATCACTCAACACGTTCATGTAATTATTAAAAGCATCGTAGGGCGACATGTAGGGACTGAATTGACTCTGCCCGCTGCCGAAATGCTTGGTCGACATATAATAAAAGTGATCGCTGCTCTGCAGATAGAGCCAGTCGTGTTTCAGACGTCTGTCGGTACAAAGACGAACCCTTTCCCCCATCTCATAGAGTGCTTTAAAAGCACTTTTTTGCAGTTTGTTTCCAAGCCAGGCACTCACATCGCGCTCTTCATCTGACCAGGATATGGCGCTGGGTACGCTGATAGCGCCGATGGGTTCGTGATGTTCCAGAGCTTCAGACGGTGTGCAAAAACCGATCTTTTTATCAAAAGCAAACCGGGGCAGCGCCTTTATAAATTCAAAAATACCCGTATGTGAAAGCTGAATGTTACCCAGTGTCTCGTAATTCATGAAGAGATTGAATACCTCCTCCTCGGGAGGTGTGGCCTCGATCCAGGAGATAAATTTCTCCGCTGTGAGGGGGTACTCATTCCAGCTGTAGTTTGAAAAACGATAGGTGATGTCGTCGCTGAAACGGCTGTTTTTGAGCAGCAGCTTCAGTTTTGGCTGTGAGGCTGCCTGGTACACGTAATTGGGACTCTTCCATCCGAGAACGTGCTTTGCTCCCTCGGTGATCATCTTCGTGTATCCCATGTCATAGACCATTTCGGCAATATCGTCGTTGTAGATCAACTCGGTGTTGCGTATCACGGTCGGCTTCTGTCCGAATAGGGCCTCAATCCGTTCCGAATGATGCTTTACCTGGCTTTGGAACTCCTCCGGATCGAAAAGGCTCGCGAGTGAATGTGCATAAGTCTCAGTAAGAAACTCCACGTTGCCAGTTTTACTCAATTCGCGAAAACCGTCGATCACCTCCGGAGCATAGATTTCGAGTTGTTCGAGTGCAACACCGGAGATGGAAAATGCTACCTTGAATTTGCCTTTATATTGATTTACCAAATCGAGCAGCATCCGGTTGGCAGGGATAAAAGAGCGGGCAGCTATCTGTTGCAGTATATCCTCGTTGGCGTAATCATCGAAATAATAATGGTCTCTGCCGATGTTGAAAAATCGATATCTTTTTAACCGGAATGGTTGGTGTATCTGGAAATAAAAGCAAATATTCTTCATTGCGCTATATTTTTTGTTGTTTTTTAAGTCTAGTGTCTTGAATCTATTTTCCACCCACAAGTTTATCATAGATCTTGCGAACCTTCAGTCCGGCATCTTCCCATTTGATGTTGTCCACCTCAATCTTCCCTTCCTCTTTGAGATGTTCGGCCATGGCAGGGTAGGTGCAGATGGAATAGATGGCGTCGGCCATGGCATCTACATCCCAGTAATCGGTTTTGATCACATTTTCGAGAATCTCGGAACAACCTGACTGATAGGAGATGATGCTGGGCACACTGCATTGCATGGCCTCCAGCGGTGAAATACCAAATGGCTCCGATACAGAAGGCATCACATACACGTCGCTCGATTTGAGCATTTCATACACCTGCTTGCCGCGCAGGAAGCCGGTGAAATGGAACTTGTGGGCAATGCCCCGCTCGGCCACAAGGCGGATCATCTGGTCCATCATGTCACCGCTGCCCGCCATCACGAAACGGATGTGGTCCGTTTTTTTGATGACTTGTGTGGCTGCATCTACGAAAAACTCAGGCCCCTTCTGCATGGTGATCCTTCCCAGGAAGGTGACCACCTTCTCCTGTAAGTTCGATATCCTTTCAATGGATTCAATCTCAGGGCTGAGCGGATCCACGGCATTGTGCACGGTTGTCACCTTCCAGTAAGGCTGGTGGTAGTTCTCGATTACGGTGCGGCGGGTGAGGTTGCTCACACAGATGATGTGGTCGCAGTTGTCCATTCCGTCCTTTTCAATGTTGTAGACGATGGGATTTGGTTTGCCCCTGCTGCGGTCGAACTCCGTAGCATGCACATGAATCACCATCGGCTTGCCCGACACACTCTTCGCGTGCAGTCCGGCGGGGTAGGTGAGCCAGTCGTGTGCATGGATGACATCGAACTGGTAGGTGCGGGCAATCACACCAGCCACAATAGAGTAGTTGTTGGTCTCCTCCAGAATATTATTGGGGTAGCGTCCTGAGAATTCAATGCAGCCCAAGTCGTTCGTGTGCATATAACTGAAATCGGCATAAATATTGTCCCTACGCCAGTAATACTCGTGGGGGTCCATGAACTTCTCCAGTCTCGAGCTAGCCACCTCCCAAGGGATGTCGCGCCATACGATGGGCGTGGTGTTTGCACCGATAATCTTGGCGAAACTCTGATCTTCATCACCCCACGGTTTGGGAATCACGAAGATTGTCTCCATGTCCGGTTGTTGCGCCATTCCTCTGGTCAATCCATAGCTTGCCGTTCCGAGTCCTCCGAGAATATGTGGTGGAAATTCCCAACCAAACATCAATGCCTTCATTTGTCCAATTTTTGATAATTACCGTTGCTTTTAGAGATTTGTTGCATCTCTATTACGTGAATGAGCGAATAATCCTTTGTGCCCTAAGTAGTTCTGCTACACTCATGGCAAATGAATATCCGCCATGGGCAATAAAAGGAGGATTGGAATCGTAGAATTCCGATATGGAACCAATGCAATCGTTTTGCATCTCTCCTTCCATGGTTATCATGATGCGATCGGCCAATGATAATCCGCTCATATGAAAGAGACTCAGGTATGCTTCAATATAGGGCCCCAACAACCAGGGAAATGCCATGCCGTTGAAATAGGCCATTTTCTTTTCCACTTCATTTCCGGTGTAATGGGGATGGAAAAGATCGCTTTTGGGTGTGAGTGAGCGTATGCCACAAGGTGTCAGCAACTCTTTGGTCACATAATCGATCACCGATTTTTTCTGTCCTCTTTCCAAAGGAGAATAAGGGAGGGAGACGGCAAAGATCATGTTGGGTCTTACATTCAGATCTTTGTGGTAGTCGTCTACATAGTCATACAAATAACCTGCCTCATTCAAGAAAATTTCCTTGAATGAGTTGCCGGCTAAGCGTGCCCTGTTTTCCCACACTTCAGCTTCTGCATGGGCTTCTGTGGCGTGGGCTATTTCTTCCGAAAACTTCAGCGCGTTATACCACAGGGCATTGAATTCGACCAGATAGCCCGAGCGGGGAATCACCGGGCGACCGTTGAGCATGGCATTCATCCAACTTACGGCTTTCTCGCGTCCATAAGTGGTCAGAAGTCCGTCCTCCTGATGATAAACCAGATTCGGATGTTTTCCTGTCACGATGTAATCCATTATTTCGAACAGGAAATTTCTGTATTTCAAGATGAAAGACTCTTTCTGCTCTAGCCAGTACTGTTGCAATGCCCATACCACCCACAACAAGACATCGGGATCTTCTATCTGTTTGATAAAACTTTTCGACGGCTTGTCGTTCATGAAATTCTGCAAATGGGGAATGGCTGTATCCATGATCTTTTCGTAGTCCTCCACTTTACCCACTGCAAGGCTACACCCCGGAAGAGCAATAAACTGATCGCGCGCCCGTACTTTAAACCAGGGATAGCCCGCCAGCAGATAATGATCCTCCTTCCCCGGTCTATATATAAACTGGTGACTGGAGTTCTTCAGGCAGTTGTAAAAGCTTGAACGGGGTGTACGTTTATCAATTTCCAGATCGAATTCCTTCGACAGGTTGGATGTATCCACTAAAATATCGCCGGCAGAGAAGATGATTTCTTCGCCTTTTTCAATGGACATTTCAAAGTAGCCCGGCACGTAGAGATCTTCCTTATAGGTATCGCCGCTCTGTAGATCCTGGAGGTACTCGATGTCACGATACCAGTCGGGATGATAGAAGAATTCCGGCTTTTTGCTAAACTGCATGAACAGTTCAGGATAGCCGAAATACATGCAGGTACTGATGCCGTTTTCTACATCGCGATAGGAGCGATCTACCTGGTCATTCTCGTGTGTGAGCTGCGATACTTTCCGGAAAGCCAGGAATGGCTTAAACCGGATAGTGGTGGGTGAATGGGCATCCAACAGGGTATAGCGAATCATCAAGCGGTTCTCTTTGGATGAGAACATGACTTCTTTTGACAGGATAACCCCTCCGATGCGGTAAGTGATCTTCGGAACACTGTCGCAGTTGAACTCCCGGATATATTTATGACCCTTGGGGCTGTAGTGATCGCCGGCGTAACGGTGTATGCCGAGATTGAATTCGGCGCCGTGTTGAATGACCGTTTCATCGAAAGAGGAGAGAATGAGATGATTTTCATCATCCATATAGGGAACGGGCATGACCAGTAGTCCCTGGTACTTGGTTGTATTGCAGCCCGATATAGATGTGTTTTGATAAGCTCCTCTTCTGTTGGTTCTTAAAACATTTCGGTAGAGCGAATACTCCAGGTTGATCATCAGCTCTTTGTCGAATTTCAGATAACTCATCGCTACAAATAATTTAGGGTAAGGTGTATGGCTCTCAATTCCTGCGAAAGATAATAAAATTGCAATTATATAGCAAAAAAATGGAATGAATAAAAAGAATAAATTCTTAGTTTCAAAGCCGATTTCTCATTTGTTGTATATTTGTGTCGGAATGATTTTGCACATACTTTGATGAGAATGGAAAAAACAGCATCTTCCTCCTTTGTATTCGAGAGAAAGCGCATGTGGCTCGCCTTGTTGCCCTCTCTGGTTTTTGTTTCCCTGGTATGGTTGACTTTTCTGGTCGACAATGCTGGTCTGTTGGGCAGTTTTTCGCAATGGGGTATTCGCCCAGGCACAGTGTCCGGATTGAAAGGAATTATTTTTTCTCCCTTCATCCATTCTTCATTCAACCATCTGCTATCGAATACACTGCCTCTGCTCATCCTGATCTGGTTCCTGTTTTACTTCTACAACAAGATAGCCTTGTCTGTTTTTCTGCTTCTCTGGCTTCTGAGTGGTGTCACCACCTGGCTCATTGGCCGCGGATCCGTACATGTGGGGGCAAGCGGGCTGGTTTTTGCCATCCTCTTCTTTCTCTTTTTCAGCGGCCTTTTTCGGAAATATATTCCCCTGGTGGCAGTGTCCATGATTGTGGCTTTTATTTACGGGAGCACCGTGTGGAGCATCTTCCCTGTTACGGAGCTGGTGGATCCCTCCATCTCATGGGAGGGACATCTTTCGGGCGCAATAAGCGGTCTTTTGTTGGCAATAATATTCCGGAAGCAGGGGCCGCAAAAGCCCCCCGTGGTATGGGATGACGAAACAGATGAGGAAGTAGCCGAATGATAGGCGATGGCTGCGCTGATAAGAAAAAAAGATACCCGGAGGCTTTGTATCTGCTTAGTTTTATTTATTTTTGAACAAATTTAAGAAGATTGCTATATGTCAGAAAAAATAAGAGCCGCTGTAGTCGGCTATGGTAATATCGGTAAATATGTAATTGAAGCGCTTGAAAGCTGTTCGGATCTTGATATTGCTGGCATCGTCCGGCGCGATACGACAAATATTCCGGGTGAGCTAAAAGGATACAATGTGGTGAACTCCATTGCGCAACTGGAGGCAGTGGATGTGGCCATTCTATGTACCCCGACCCGCAGTGTGGAGCAATTTGCGGGTGAATGCCTCGCCCTTGGAATCAATACAGTGGATAGCTTCGATATACATGGGCAGATACTGCCATTGCGTGCGTCACTCCATGCTTTGGCAAAGAAAAACAATGCTGTGTCCATTATTTCTGCCGGATGGGATCCAGGCAGCGACTCGGTGATACGCACCCTGCTTGAAGCGCTGGCACCACGGGGCATCACTTACACCAACTTCGGTCCGGGCATGAGCATGGGACATACAGTGGCTGTGAAAGCCATCCCCGGCGTGAAGGCGGCGCTTTCCATGACCATTCCCACCGGCACCGGGGTACACCGCAGAATGGTATACATAGAGCTACAGGAGGGATACGACTTCCATTCCGTGGCACTAGCCATCAAAGAGGATGATTATTTTGTGCACGATGAGACTCATGTCTTTCAAGTGGAAAATGTGGAGGCACTCAAGGATATGGGACATGGCGTGCTGATGGAACGTAAAGGAGTGTCGGGAAAGACGCAGAACCAGCTTTTTAAGTTCGACATGCGCATCAACAATCCTGCGCTTACAGCACAGATGCTCGTGGGAGCTGCCCGCGCATCCATGAAGCAGCAACCGGGAGCCTACACCCTGATAGAAATACCGGTTGTGGATCTGTTGCCCGGTGAAAAAGATGCCTGGATTAAAAAGTTGGTATAACTCACTTCACAAAAAAGTTCACTATCTTTGTCTAAAATTCAAAACTGATGGATAGATTACTCGCTGTTACCTGGAATGTTGATCCCACACTTTTTGCAGTTTTTGGACGTGAGATTCGTTGGTATGGACTGCTTTGGGTCATTGGTCTGATCGTCGCTGTCTACATTGTACAAAAGATATTCAAGCACGAGGACCTGCTTGAAAAGTGGTTCGATTCCCTGTTCGTTTACATGATCGTGGGTATCATTGTAGGAGCCCGGCTGGGACATTGTCTCTTTTATGAGCCAGCTTATTACCTGGCCAACCCGATGGAGATGATTAAAGTATGGGAGGGCGGACTGGCTAGCCATGGCGGGGTAATCGGTATCATCATTGCCGTATGGCTCTACTCCCGGAAGGTGACAAAGCTAAGCATGCTGTGGACTTTCGATCGGGTAATGGTTCCCACTGGATTTACTGCGGCGATGATTCGTTTTGGTAACCTGATGAACCACGAGATCTATGGCGGACCTACCGACAGCCCCTGGGGATTTCGCTTTGTCGATAACCTCCATCAATGGATGCAGGGAGCTGCACCCATCTATACTGAACCCTCACACCCCACGCAAATATATGAGGCAATAGTCTACCTGTTGGTATTCGCGATCACCATGCACTTATACTGGAAGACCGATGCGAAGCACCGAAAAGGACTCATCACCGGTGTAGGCATCCTGATTATCTTCCTCTTCCGTTTCTTTGTGGAATATGTGAAAAATGTGCAGGTGGCATCTGAGATAACCATGCGGGAAAATACGGGTCTCATTCTGGGACAGTGGTTGAGTATACCCTTTATTTTGTGGGGCATATGGCTGATATGGAACGCATTGCGTAGGCCGGCAAAAATGGAGCTTACTCCCAAACAATCAGAATTACCAAAACCGAAAACAAAGCCAAAGAAGAAATAACTTACCAATGTACACTCCCCTCGAAGTAACCAAGGATATTTTTTATACCGGTGTAAATGACCGCACCAAGCATCTTTTTGAAAACTTATGGCCATTGCCACACGGCGTATCCTATAATTCTTATTTGATAGCCGATGAAAAGTGTGCTTTGGTCGATACGGTAGATCTCTGCTATTCTGATGTCTTTTTTCAGAAGATCACCGCGGTGATCGGTAGCAAACCCATCGATTACCTGATTGTGAATCACATGGAACCCGACCACTCGGGCTCCATCGCCTGGTTGCTATCCAGGTATCCCCACATCCGTATCGTAGGCAACAAGCGTACATTGGAGATGTTGAAAGGCTTTTATGGTATCGGTGCTGAGAATGTACTTCTTATTCAGGATATGGATGAACTGAGCCTGGGTAAATGCACCCTGCAGTTTTATCTGACGCCCATGGTACACTGGCCGGAAACGATGATGACCTACGTACCCGAAAGAAAAACTTTGTTCAGCGGCGATGCCTTTGGTACCTTTGGGGCACTCAATGGCGGCGTACTCGATAAACAACTTCTTCCGGAGAGATATCGGGATGAGATGATTCGCTATTATGCCAACATTGTAGGGAAATTTGGCTCCCCGGTACAGACAGCCCTGAAGAAGCTTTCTGGCATAGAGATTGATGTCATCTGCTCAACCCATGGACCGGTGTGGACACAGAAAGAGAACATCGCCGGGGTAGTGCAGCTCTACGACCAGTTGAGCCGCTACGAAGCAGCCCCCGGACTGGTTATTGCTTACGGAAGCATGTATGGCCATACCGAACAACTTGCCGAAATAATTGCCTCCGCAGCTGCAGAGCAGGGATTGAAGAATATCGTGATGCACAATGTTTCAAAGAGTCACGAATCGGATATCCTCCGCGATGTGTTTGCATACAAGGGGCTACTCATTGGCTCACCCACCTACAACAACAAGTTGTATCCTGCTGTGGAGAGCCTGATCTCCGGCCTGCAGAACCGCTACCTCAAAAACCGTTTCTTTGGCTGCTTCGGAAGCTTCACGTGGTCCGACGCCACTGCCAAACAATTGTCGGCTTTCGCCGAGGCATCGGAATTTGAGATTATCGGTAAACCGGTGGTCATGAAACAGGCCATGCTGCAGGACGTGGCAGAAAAAGCACGCAGTCTTGGACAATCCATGGCGTGCAAGCTGCTCTCGGGAGACACGCTTGTCCCGAACAACAAAGAAAATTGTCATTAAAAACTACAATATGAGACTCATTATTCAACCCGATGCCGATCAAATGGCACAATGGGCTGCAAATTACATCGCAGCGAAAATAAACAAAACCAAACCTACCGCAGCAAAACCATTTAAACTGGGACTGCCCACTGGTTCCTCGCCGCAGAAAACTTACAAGGCCCTGATTGCTTTGTATGAAACCGGCTTTGTCTCTTTCGAGCACGTGATCACTTTCAATATGGATGAATACATCGGACTACCGGCCGATCATCCGCAGAGTTACCACACCTTCATGTGGGATAATTTTTTTCGCCACATCGACATAAAGAAAGAAAACGTACATATTCTCAACGGAATGGCGGAAGATCTCGAGGCAGAATGTGCGGCATATGAACAAGGCATCACCGATGCGGGAGGTATTGATCTCTTTTTGGGAGGTATTGGTCCCGACGGACACATTGCTTTCAATGAGCCGGGCTCTTCACTCTCTTCCCGCACGCGGGTAAAAACACTGACTACCGACACGGTGATCGCCAACTCACGGTTCTTTGACAACGATGTAAACAAAGTTCCCAAGACTGCACTCACCGTGGGCGTGGGAACGGTACTCGACGCCAAAGAAGTAGTCATCCTGGTAAACGGTCTTAACAAGGCCCGTGCATTGTATCATGCCGTGGAGGGCCCCATCACTCAGATGTGGACCATTAGCGCCTTGCAGCTCCATCGGAGAGGGATCATCGTGAGCGATTATGATGCCTGCGCCGAACTCAAGGTAGGTACCTACAAGTATTTTCTGGATATCGAACACGATAATCTCGATCCTGCCTCGTTGCTATAGCACCAGGAAAGGACTCAAACATCAACAAAGTGTGGATTTCGATCCACACTTTTTTTTGTCCAGGTTGCTGCCTGGTTTTTATCAGAACGCTACTCACGAACGACAGGATACTATTCTTTATACAGACTCTCCGCTTTCCGTTTCCTGTTATCTTTTTTACTTGATATTTAACGTATTCTCTTTGCTTTCCTGATGAACAATCGCCGAAGTATGGATGTTATACCAAAAGAATCACAGCATTACAGACAGATGGAACGAGTAGGTAAACACCTTCTAGGAGTTGCCATCGGCTGCAATTTCAAAGCCAAAAATAGTATAGTAGGTTATCGATTGCGCAGAATACAGATGCGGTCATAAAAATCCTTCGGGACGTTCTTTACAATAGCAGTTGTCTTTTCAAAAGATAACAGTGAGAACGCCCCGAAGGTCTATTTTATGAATCGGGATATCCCGTAATTCATACCCTACTTGGGTACGATGCCGCATGCTTCTCCTGTGGGTTCATCGGTGGAGCGATGCCATATATCGGCATAGTCGTCCGGGCGCCTGCGAAATTTGGCCAGAATATAAGAGCAGGAGGGCATAACCATGTAACCTTTCTCGCGTGCATACCGCACCATCTCATCGAACAGCTTGCCGGCAATACCTTGTCCTTCCAGTTCGGGACACACGCCCGTATGATACGCGTTGAGAATCCCCTCCTTTACTTCGAAGTCGAGCTCAGCCACCTGACGTCCCTCCTGATCGAGAAAAAAACTACCCCGGTTGAGCTTGTCAATTTTAAATTGTATATCCATTGACGTTGTATTTTTGTATGAGTTTGATAATTGTGGATTTTCAGCGAAGGCTTCACCCATACGATGACGGTCCGCCAGGCAAATCCATGACAATACAACATTTTTTCTTTCGATTTGTTTCGGAAAGAACAGTACAAAAATGTCGGTAACGCTGTCTCATAATTGGCTGGTGACTCTTTTTCTATCTGCTGTTTTTTGTATCTTTGATGAAACTTAAAAAAATCATACAATGAAGAAAATTACAATTGTTACCCTGTTGTTGGCTCTGTGTGCCATGGAAGCTTTTCCCGCAACGGTCGATACAATAAACGTATTGAGTGAAAAAATGGGTAAAGAGATCAAAACTGTTGTGATCAAACCTCAATCCTACAACGGACAAGATGCATTTCCCGTGCTTTATCTCTTACACGGGTACAGCGGTAGATACGATGGCTGGGTCAAAGATGCACCTCATATAAAGGAACTGGCCGATCACTACGGCATGATGGTTGTCTGTCCCGATGGGGGATTTGATAGCTGGTACTGGGATAGCCCCATCGATTCCACATCGTGCTATGAAACATTTGTTGCCCGTGAGCTGACTGCCTGGGTTGATGAGCACTATACCACAATTCCCTCGCGTGAAGGACGTGCCGTGTCGGGGTTGAGCATGGGTGGACATGGTGGATTGTACCTGGCTTTTCGCAATCAGGATATATACGGAGCTTGTGGAAGCATGAGCGGTGGTGTGGATATACGGCCTTTCCCCAAAAACTGGAATATGACAAAATATCTGGGTTTACAGCGTGAACATCCCGAAAACTGGGAAAATTACACCGTGATGAACCAGCTATATCTGCTCACCCCCAACGCGCTGAGAATTATTATCGACTGTGGCACCGAGGATTTCTTTTATCAGGTGAACAAACGACTCCACGAGGAGTTGCTTTATCGCAACATTCCACACGACTTTATCTCCCGTCCCGGGGCACATAACGGACCCTACTGGAGCAACGCGGTGAAATATCAGATGCTTTACTTCCATACTTTCTTCCAAAGTCGCAAAGATTCCTAAACCCTGCATCCTTCACTAAATGACAATGACCCGGCTTTTCCTTCTGCTTCTTTCGATTCTCCTGGATTGCGCAGTTTTTGCGCAGCAAGGATCTCCTTTCACATTTGCCCTGATCACCGATACACACGTCGGGAGTCCGGAGAACAACGAGGATCTTCGCCGCACGGTGCAGGACATCAATATACAGAAGGATATTGCCTTTGTCATTGTGTCGGGCGATGTCACGGAGTTTGGATCATACGATGAGCTGCTTACTGCTAAGCAATTGCTCAATGATCTGCAGGTACCCTATTATGCCATTCCCGGCAATCACGATTCCAACTGGTCGGAGAGTGGGACAAACGATTTCCTCAAAATATTCGGCAACGAGACATTCGGATTTGAATACAACGGATACAAGTTTCTTGGAGTGGCCTCGGGACCGAACATGCGTATGGGACCCGGACAGATACCACGGGAGAATCTCACCTGGCTCTTTGAAGCGCTCAAAGAAACAAATCACAGCCAGCCCATCATCTACGTCAACCATTACCCCATGGACAATGGACTTAATAACTGGTTTGAGGTGATGGACGCTCTTCGCCCGTTTAATGTGCAGTTGATGCTTTGCGGACACGGCCATGTCAACAGGGTAATGAACTTCGAGGGAATCCAGGCAGCCATGTGTCGCTCCAACCTTCGTGCAGGGCAAGCCGTTGGTGGCTACACACGCATTACCGTAGATGCCGCTTCAATTACCCTGCAGGAGCGAAAGATCTCGGGTGAAACACTTTCACCGTGGATCACCTTTTCTACCACCGCCAGACCCCTGTGGGAGGCCAACCCGCCACGCCCCGACTATAGCATGAATCACAACCACCCTGCCGTGTCGGAGTTGTGGAGCATCCAAGAGAAGAGCGACATGGGCAGCGGCATGACGCTGACGGATGACAAATTGTGCTACACCAATACCGCGGGAGAGATAAAAGTGGTGGAGAGCAGCAGGGGACAACTGCTGTGGTCCTTTCAGACACAGGGTAAGATTTATGCTACCCCTGCACTGCATGAGAATATCCTCTGGTGTGCCTCGTCCGACTCTTACCTGTATGGGTTGGAAATGGCGACTGGCAAAGAGCGGTTTAAACTGAAAAACAACAAGGCGGTGGTCTCCTCTCCCGTTTGTGCCGCAAACAGGGTCATGCTTGCTGGTGGCGACGGTCATTGCCGTGCCTGGGATGTTACAACCGGTGCACTCCTGTGGGATTTCGACAGTATAAAGAACTTCGTGGTCACCCGTCCGCTGGTCAAGGATGGAGCGATCTTTTTTGGTAGCTGGGGCAATGCGTTCTATGCCCTTGATGTTGAGACAGGAAAGCCGCGATGGATATGGCACAGCGGTCACGCTAACCGGATGTTGTCACCCGCACAGGTGGTGCCTGTCGCTACACACGGGAGAATCTATCTGGCGTCACCCGACCGGTTTATGACGGTGCTCGACGAAAGGAGCGGAGAGGTTGTCTGGCGTCATAACGATCCCGAAAACAGGGTACGCGAATCCATCGGCATCTCGGAAGATGGAAACACGGTTTACGCTAAAACCATGGACGGGAGAATCCTCGCAATCGATGCAACTCTTCCGTCAAGGCAGGTAAAATGGATCTCTACGGGAGAACAGATGGGCTATGAGTTGACACCCACACCTCTGGTGGAGAAAAATGGAGTACTCTTTGTCCCCACCGACAAAGGACTGATATACGCCTATCGCGCTTCCGACGGTGTTTTCATGTGGAAATACCGCATTTCGAACGGGTTGATCAACATGATTTTACCTACTGACAACGATGAGCTGTATGTCTCGGCCATGGACGGCCGGCTGGTGAAGCTGAAGGTGACCAGAACTTTATGAAACTGGTATAATCTTTGCCTGCTTTACGTAAAAGATATAGCCCGACACTTTTTGGTATCCCATTTCTCTGATTTGTTTCATATAATATCGTACCTGGCGTATATATTTTTTGTCTTCCGAATCGCCAAACTTGTAATCTACCACGATCACCCCATCGGGGCCGATCATCACCCGGTCGGGTCGACTGAAGCCTGAGAGCGGATGCAGCAGTTGTGTTTCATTCAGTACATTGTACTTGCCGGAATACCAGTCGGCAGCAACCGGGAGTGATAAATACTCCGTCAGTCGGCAAATCATCATCTCCTTCTCCTCTTCGCCGAGTTCACCTGCTGATATCTTCTGCTCCACAGCCCGTGGAATATCGGCCAGTATTTCTATGTTGCTCACGATGTCGTGCATCATCCGGCCATAATCGCGGCGCCCTTCGTCGCTGAAAAAACCGATGGAGTTCAAACGTAGTTTCAGTCGATCATCAAATGGAACCGAGTGCCAGTGACTGGTTTTATAAGTCTGCACTCCCGGACTCTCCTCGCTCCTGTGCTGTGCCGGCAGGCCGTAGATGAAGGTACATGCCGACTCGTCTTCAGTTACATGATCCGCCAGGGATGGATCTTCCATGACGCTCCGCCACAACAGATCCGTTACACTCTTTATTTTTTCCGGCTTTTTAGGCTGAGGAGCAAAAAGGATCAGCCGATGTTTCGCGCGTGTAAAAGCCACGTACAGCAAGTTCAGGTTGTCGATGGCATTGAATTTTTTTTCCTCCAGGTAGTCTTTCCTGAAAATGGTATCTGCAAGAGCAGACCCATACTTCAGCGGAACCACGCTTAACTGATCGAAGGGGGCTACATCTGGTTTACACCAAATGATGTTGGTGTGGTGCGTGTTGTGATCGGTATTCCAATCTACGAAGGGCATGATTACCGCACCAAAGCCCAGTCCCTTCGATTTGTGTATGGTGATGAGCCGGATGGCGTCCTGCCCCTCGGGCGAGAAGAGTGCTTTCTTGCAGCCTTTTTCGTCCCACCAGTCGAGGAATGTCCCCAGATCGGTGTTGCTTCGACTGCTGAACTTCAGGGCTATATCAAGAAAAGCCTGTATGTAGGCGTGTTCCTGCTGGTTGAGCACGTCGGCAGAGAGTGCAAACAAGCGCTCCACCATATCGTAGAAGGGAAGCGAAGCCAGTGTACTCAGCTGCTGTTTCACCTCATCCCTAAAATCGATCGATATCCCCTCCCGGGAGTGTTGTATTGCCTTATCATATTCATAGGCCGCTATCATCCGCCGTGTTTTGTCTTCCGGGTTGCGAAAATGGCGCATCAGCGCGATCACGGCCCTCACGCTTTGTGCGCTGCCGATGAGCAGTGCTTCGTTGGAGATGATGTCGAACCGGTAGGGCGACTCCGGATGGCTTTTCTTGTAGGCAAGCAGCCTGTCGGCTACATCTGCGGCATCCTTATTTCCGCGTACCACCACGGCGATCTCCTTCAGGGCGAACCCCTGATCCTGCAACTGCTCAATCTCATAAGGCAGCTGCTCCAGAACCTCCTCTTTCCAACTTCTTGCCGCAACTTCCTTCTCCTTCAGGAAGGTGATTTTCACCTGCCCGCCACTTTCGGCTTTCGACTGTGGAACATGCTGAAAAGCATCGCGGTAAGCATCGGTAATTTGCGTGTCGGCCGATTCGGTGGTGTCATTAAAATCCTGTTGCAGGATGGTTGGAGCCTGAGAAAAGAAAGCATTGTTAAACTGCACGATGGCGCTGTCGCTGCGCCAGTTTGTATCGAGAAGGTGTTCCCGAATGTTGTCGGCATGGAAGTCGTCGCTCACCTGCTTCTCAAGCAGGCGCCAGTCGGAGTTCCTGAAGCGGAAGATGCTCTGCTTTACATCACCTACAATGAGGTTAAAGTTACCTGAAGCGATGCTCTCCCCAATTAATGGTTTGAAATTGCGCCACTGCATGCGCGAGGTGTCCTGAAACTCATCCATCATGTAATGGGCAATGCGTGTGCCGGTCTTTTCGTAAATAAAGGGTGAGTCGGTGCCGGCGATCATCTGGTTCAGTAACTCCGTGGTGTCGGATAGAAAGAGTGTATTGTTTTCCTGTTGCAGCTTGCGGAGTCTGTTTTTGATGTCATTGAGGATGCCAAGAGTATAGAAATTACGAAGGATGCTTTGCGCGGAGTTGTAATGGATGTTATTTTCGAAAAGAGAGGCCGCCTCTTTCACTGCATCGTTCAGCCCGGCAGAAAAAGCCGAATCAATGGCCGAACGCTTATCGGGAGGGGCGGTTTTGGTGGCCCATTTATCCGGATTATCGGCCAGCTTGCAGAAACTGGGAGTGGGTTGTTTTACTTCTCCATTGGCCCATCTGCCGAAATAGGAGAAGGGGGAGCGGCTGCCACCACTGAAATCGGAAAAGTGCAGTCCGAAGCGATTCATCAGGTTCACTCCCTTTTCACCGATCGCTTTCACCTCCACCTCAAAATTAAGGACAATCTTTCGGAGTGTTCTTTGAAAAGACAACAGGAATTCCTTGTCGTGAATTGTAGCCTGTTCTTCGCTGGAAAACGACTTATAGGTCTCATTCGTTAACTGTCCGGCCAGATCCAGTACCTGACGGTTTATCTTCCAGCTCTTGCCCTCCTCAATGTTCTGCTGCATAAAGAGCAGCAGCCAGTCGGCAAGTTGTTTGTTTTCGGGCTGTTCCAGCTCCGAGAGCATCAGATCCACTGTCTCCATAAGGTAGGAGGACTCATCCAGCTCAATGTTGTATCCTCCCGAGAGACCCATCTCCCGGGTGAAGGCGCGCATGGTCTGTTGAAAGAA
>CAZRRC010000031.1:21926-27260 GCA_964602395.1 uncultured Proteiniphilum sp.
ACGCCGCATTTCATTTTCAGCAGCTTGCCCAGCTCCTGCAGGTCGTCGTCGGTTCCTGCGAATCCGGTGATCAGCGTCACAGCCTTTCCTTTCCGGTTTCGTTTGTCGAGGCTGACCCGCAACAGCTGTTTCTCTTTTGGCAGCGTGTCGGTTTCCCCTTCATCCTCTTTGTTGTAGTGGTAATCGGGGTTGGTGGAGTAGACGATATCGAGTCTTTTTTTCCAGTCGCTCATCTCTGTTAACTCTGATTCTTCTCGAGTGATTCAATCACGTTGATGATATAATCACCCATGCGTTCACATTCCGAAATGATATCGATGTAGAAGACGCCATTCTGATAGGAGTAAAGTTTCAGATTGAGGTTTTCCACATTTTCCCGTTTCAACTGATTTCGCTTCTCGTTGATGACCGTTTCAATGTGCTTGCTGTTGACAAGATCGGTTTCAGTGATCTTTTTGTTTTTCAGCAGTAGCTGCATATTGTCGAGTGCCTTGTCGGTGAGTTCATACATGGAGTTGATGTTCTCGAGTATGGCCTCTTCAAACTCTGTTTCGGCCTCCATCTTGCGTTTCAGATGACGTGCGATGTTACAGGCCGAGTCGGCAATACTTTCAATTTCGGTTACTGCCCGCAGGATGGAACGTACCCGCTCCTTGCTGCGATTGCTCAATTTTCCCTCCGATACCTTGCTGAGGTAGGAACCGATCTCCACTTCCATCCGGTCGCTGATATCCTCGTATTTCTCAATTCGGTTGTAGAGCTTGAGAAACTTCTTGTCACTGTTCTTCAGGTTGGTCATTTTTTTCACGAAGCCAACCATCTTCTTTACCCTCTGGGCATACACTTCCATTTCCTTCTCTGCCTGCAGGATGGAGAGTTCATCGGTCGAAGCCATTCCGGTAGATATATACTGCAGTACGAATTCTTCGTCCTCCTCTTCCCCTTTTTTCGGCCTAATCACTCTCAGACAGATCTTTTCGTAAAGCTTCACGAACCAGATCATCAGCGAGACATTGCAGATGTTGAACAGGGTGTGGAAGAGTGACAGACCGTAAGAGGTGGCCGCCTGGTAAGTGAGGTACCTGTCCTGCAGGGCAGCCAGCTCGGGTGAGAGCTCCGACTGTGGTAGGGTTGTTATTTGTGTATATACTTCGGGTGAGAGTGATGTGATAAATCTGGTGATCTCGGAGGGCTGCGCTGCGGCGAAGCTTGGAACCAGGTTGTCAATAAAATGGACAAAATGTTTGAATACCAATAACATCCATAGTACGCCAAACATGTTGAACATGAGGTGGGAGAAAGCAGCTCTTTTTGCCGAGATGTTGGCCGGAATAGCGGCCAGATTAGCGGTAATGGTGGTGCCGATGTTCTCTCCCAATATCATGGCTGCTGCACTGGGGAAGTCGATCCATCCCTTGGCAGCCATAATCAGCGTGAGGGCGACTGTAGCGCTTGAGGACTGCACAATGAGGGTGAGTACCGTACCCACCATCAGGAAGAAGAGGGTAGAGAGCAATCCCATGCCAGTGAAGTTTTGTACAAAGGCAAGCACCTCCGGGTTGTTTTGCAGATCGGGCATGGAGGTTTGCAGAAAATCGAGACCCATAAAAAGAAAGGAGAACCCGAATATGAATTCACCCATCGATTTGTTTCTGCTTTTGGAGGAGAAGATCAGTGGCAACGCGATACCCATCAGCGGAATGGCCAGCGCACTGATCGAGAATTTACCGAAGCCGAAAAAGGCGATAATCCAGGCCGTGACCGTGGTACCAATATTGGCACCCATAATCACCCCAATCGATTGAACCAGACTCAACAGTCCGGCATTGACAAAACTCACCACCATGACGGTGGTTGCAGAGGATGATTGTATCAGGGCGGTGATCATCACACCCGTCAGCACGCCCATGATGCGGTTCTTTGTCATCGCCGACAAAACATTTCTGAGCTTGTTGCCAGCCAGCTTTTGCAGGCCCTCGCTCATGATCTTCATCCCGTAGAGAAACAGGCCCAGTGAGCCTACCAGTTTTAAGAAATCGATTAAACCGTAGTCCATTTTCAGATTATTTCATAATTGCGTGCACAAACTTAAAAAAAATAACCGAAATTGAAGGTCTTTGGCGTAAAAAACGGGTAATTATACCTGTATCATTTTCCTAAAATGGCACTCTCTGCAAAAAATAATGTATATTCGTCTTCCCAAAAATGATGAATATGAATTACGACAAGGTAAAAGTAAAATGTATCAACACGGGAGAAGAGAAGGATGTGGAGGTAGGAACACCCCTGACAGCGTTGATTGATATTTTCGGAGTGAGGTCACCCTATCTCATCACCAATGCAAAGGTAAACAACAAAACCGAGTCGCTTGCTTATCGGCTTTATCGTCCCAAGACGATCGAGTTTGTCGATCTAAGTGACTCTTCCGCAATGCGTACGTATGTCCGTTCGCTTTGTTTTATCCTGGCCAAGGCGGTTGACGACCTCCTGCCCAACGCCGAGATGTACATCGAGCATGCCGTATCGAAGGGTTATTATTTCCAGATTGAGTCTGATGTGCCGGTCGGAAAGCCAGAACTCGATGCCATCCGGAAAAGGATGCGGGAGATTGTAGAGGCCGATATCCCCTTTGTGCAGGTGGAGGAGGAGACCACGAAGGTGGTGCAAATCTTCCGGGAGCGCGGCATGGAGGATAAGGCCCGGCTGCTCGAGACTTCCGATATGCTGTATGCCCGTTATTCGAAACTGGACGAATACATTGATTATTTTTACGGTTGCCTCACACCCACCACAGGTTACATCCGTATCTTCGACGTACAGCCCCACAACGGCGGCTTCCTGCTGCGGGTACCCAACCGGGAGCATCCCGTAGAACTGGAACCGGAGGTGCAGCAGGAGAAGCTATTGAACGTTTATCGGGAGCACCTGAAATTTCTCAAAATTAGCCGACTCGACAATGTGGGTGACTTGAATCGAGCTAAGCTGGCAGATCGCATGTCGGAAGTCATTCAGGTGGCCGAAGCTTACCAGTCGAAGCAGATCGGTGAGATTGCCGAGGAGATCACCCGTCGGTTTCAGGATGGTGTCCGCGTGGTACTCATATCCGGTCCCTCTTCCTCCGGAAAAACAACTTTTCGCAAACGACTCGAGATACAGCTGCTGGTGAACCTGCTCCGGCCAGTAGGCATTTCACTCGATGATTATTTCGTGGAGAGAGACAAAACACCGCTCGATGAAAAAGGGGAGAAAGACTATGAGTCACTCTATGCGCTCGATCTGGAGCTTTTTGAACAACATATAATCCGGCTGATGCAGGGTGAAGATGTGGAGCTTCCTTTTTATAACTTTGTCACTGGGAAACGGGAGTTTAAGAAGAATTTTCTGAAGATGTCCGACAACAGCATCCTCATTGTAGAGGGGATACACGGTCTCAATCCCGAACTGACCGAACACATACCGCCCGAAAAGGTTTTTAAGGTCTACGTATCGGCGCTGACGACGATCTCGCTTGACGACCACAACTGGATTCCTGCTTCCGACAATCGGCTTATCCGACGCATCGTGCGCGATTACCGTTACCGTGGTTACTCGGCTGAGCAGACCATCTCCCGCTGGGACAGTGTGCGCCGGGGTGAAGATAAATGGATCTTTCCTTTCCAGGAAAATGCCGATGTGATGTTCAACTCGGCCATGATCTATGAGCTGGCTGCCATTCGCCGCCATGCTGAACCCATCCTGATGCAGGTGCCCCGCACGGCTCCGGAGTATTCCGAAGCTTACCGGCTACTCAAGTTTTTGGGTTACTTCAATTACATTACCGACCGGGAACTGCCGCCCACCTCGTTGCTGCGAGAGTTTTTGGGGGGAAGCAGCTTCCGCTATTAAATTCCGCTCATTCTACAGCTATGTCAGAGATTATTTGTGCCATATCCACCCCGCCCGGCATGGGTGCCATTGCCGTGATCCGCTTATCCGGAGAAGGATCTATTGGCCTTACCGACCGGGTGTTCTCTTCCCCTTCAGGGAGAAAGCTCTCGGAGGCATCGGCCAACACAGTCCACTTTGGACAAATACATGCAGGAGAAGAACTGCTCGACGAAGTGCTGGTAACCGTTTTTCGCGCGCCTCATTCTTTCACGGGAGAGGAGAGCGTGGAGATATCCTGTCACGGGTCGGTCTATATCCAGCAGCGCCTTATGGAGCTGCTCCTAGGTGAGGGAGCCCGCCTGGCACAGGCCGGGGAGTTCACTCGGAGAGCGTTTCGGAATGGTAAATTCGACCTGAGTCAGGCAGAGGCGGTGGCCGACCTCATTGCCTCCTCCTCACGTGCTTCACATCGGGTGGCCATGAATCAGATGCGGGGCGGCTTCGCCCGCAAGCTGACTTTGCTGCGCGATAAACTGCTGCAGTTTGTGTCCCTGATTGAGCTGGAGCTCGATTTCTCGGAGGAGGATGTGGAGTTTGCCAACCGGGAGAAGCTACACGAGCTGACCGATGAGATTGAAGAGGAGATTCAGACCCTGGTCAATTCATTCAGGCTGGGGAATGCCATTAAGAGCGGCATTCCGGTCGCCATCATCGGCGAGACCAACGCCGGGAAGTCCACACTGTTGAACCTGCTTCTCAACGAAGAGAAAGCCATTGTCAGCGACATCCACGGCACCACACGCGACGTGATTGAAGATACGGTGAACATGGGGGGTGTGACGTTCCGCTTTATCGATACGGCCGGCATCAGGCAGACTACCGATGCCATTGAGACACTCGGTATCGAACGCACCTTTCGCAAGATCGAACAGGCTTCCATTGTCCTCTGGATGATCGACATGACCACTCCTCGAACACAGATTGAAGCCCTGGCTGCCTCCATCCTTCCCACGCTGCAGGATAAACAGGTGATCCTGCTGTTCAATAAGGTAGATTTGGTTTCTGAAGAAGTGCGTGTCGACTTTGATACCATCTTCCCGGAACTCGATTCGCTCAGGCTCTTTATCTCCGCAAAGCAGCACCTCCACACCGATCAATTACAGGACCTGCTGGTGGAAGCCGCAGCGATTCCTTCCATAGGTGAGGAGGATGTGATTGTGACCAACCTGCGTCATTATGCCTCGCTCAACAGCGCCCTCGAAGCCATCCTCCGTGTGAAAGAAGGACTCGAGATCGGTATCACCCACGATTTCCTCTCCCAGGATATCCGTGAATGCATGTTCTACCTCGGCGAGATCACCGGTCAGATATCTACCGACGAAATCTTGGGTAATATCTTTAGTAAGTTTTGCATCGGGAAGTAAGGGGTGATTTCCAACGATTAGCATAGATTACAATTGATTATTA
>CAZRRC010000032.1:0-26051 GCA_964602395.1 uncultured Proteiniphilum sp.
CACCAATGCAGTTCGTCTGTTCAATAAAATCGTTTTCATAATTAAATGTAAATAGTTTATTAATAATCTTAGTATTCCTATAATTTTGCTGGGATTTCATCATATATAGCACGAAAAACAGAAAGGATGATCTGGTTTGGTACATATTCAATCAAACTTCCCTTTATATTGTAAGTTAGTCAAGCTACTAACTATAACAAATTATCTATACTATAGTTTTAGTAGGATTGCGTGCAAAAAAAAACTAATCACACAATGCACAATCTTCTTTCGTTTCCTGCATAATCTGTTCCAGATTCCTACCGGCAAGCATTTCCACAAATTGCTTGTGAAACAGTTTCCAGTAAAGATTTGCTTTGCAGCAAGGCGTTGAGCGTTCGCAAAAAGATTCATCTGAAACACATTGTACCACGAGAATAGATTCAAATGCCGTATAAATATCCAGCATGGTAATCTGCTCAGCGGGCCGAGCGAGTACGTAACCACTTCCCCTTCCACCGACATTTCTTATCAATCCCTTCAGCTTAAGAGCACTGATAATATAATCAAGATATTTGATCGAAATCTGTTGTTTCTGTGCGATATCTTTTTGAAGGACACCTTCAGAACTCTGACAATCGGCAATCTCAATCATTGTCCTTAGCCCGTATCGTATTTTGGTGTTAATTTTCATTCTCTTTTACCAAGCAAACAAAGATAGCATAAAAATAAAAATCGATGCTATATTTCAACCATATTCTACGGTTCGGCCGGCGAAGAAACGGCATTTTCCACACTGTCCATTATGGCAAACAATTCCGCAATTGAAGCCGCCTTCAACATGGCAATGCGGGTAGGTTTAAAATCGGGTATACCCTTAAAAAGAGGTGTAGCCGCTATATGACGACGCATATGCAGGATGCCACGTACTTCGTCCAGGCGGTCTACGCTTTCCTGTACCTGTCTTTTTAATACATCGAGGTACCAACTGAACGATTCCTTCGGGGCATGCTTCCCTGTTTCCATAAAATGTTTCACCTCTCGGAATATCCAGGGTTGCCCAATGCTGCCGCGACCAATCATCACTGCATCCACGCCAGTCTCTTCAAACCGTTGTTTTGTCATCTCTGGGGTGGTTACATCACCGTTTCCAATGATGGGGATATGCATCCGGGGATTGTTCTTCACAGCTCCAATCAGTGACCAGTCGGCCTCCCCTTTATACATCTGTGCACGGGTGCGACCATGCAGGGTGAGTGCTGCAATACCGCAATCCTGTAGCTGCTCAGCCAGCTCCACGATGATCTTCGAGTTATCGTCCCATCCCAGTCGGGTCTTCACTGTCACCGGTTTCTTCACTGCTTTGACCACTTTTCGGGTGATATCCAGCATCACATCGGGCGTACGCATCATGCCAGACCCTGCTCCCTTACCGGCTATTTTTCTCACAGGGCATCCGAAGTTGATGTCGATCAGATCGGGATCAGCCTCCTCACAGATCTTGGCAGCTTCTACCATCGCATCGGGATTACTGCCATATATCTGAATGCCGATAGGGCGCTCCTCCTCACTAAAAAATGTTTTCCGCTTAGTCTTTTTGATATCGCGAATAAGGGCATCGCTCGAAATGAATTCAGTATAGACCATATCGGCCCCGAACTGTCTACATAGCAGCCTGAATCCAACATCGGTCACATCTTCCATCGGGGCAAGAAATATGGCCCTTTCTGGAAATTCAATATGGGCAATCTTCATTCGGTTCTGTTTAAATCAATTACTCCACGATAATCTCGACTGCAGACGATCAGCCAAGCTTCTCCTTCCACTCATTCTCGTTGAAACCTACCAGCACAAAGTCGTCTGCCACAACGATGGGTCTCTTCACCAGCATTCCATTTGAAGCCAACAGGTCGAGAAGCTCATTTTCCGATGCACTCTTTACCTTCTCTTTCAAGTTTTGCTCCCTGTATATCATGCCGGATGTATTGAAAAAACGGTTGATGGGCAGGCCGCTCTTATTGATCCATTCGGAGAGTTCTTCTTTTTTGGGATTCTCTTCTACAATGTGCCTTGCCGTTACCTCAACTCCTTGAAATTCGAGCCATTGGGCAGCCTTGCGGCAGGTACCGCACTTGGGATAATGAATAAAAAGTGGTTTCATTGACATTCAGTTTATTGCATGGCTCCTTTATGTACATTCAGGAAGCCGTAATGCTGTGATTTTGGGGTGCAAAGATACAAAAAGAGATACAAAAAATAAAATTGTGAAAACAAACATGTGTAAACAAGTTAGTGTATTACTACCTGCAGGTTCTGCAATCGCATGGGTGAAACATGGGAGGATGCATCACCCGCACGGAGCGAAACAGCATGATCATCCTTTTTTTCAACTGTCACAGGATCCAGCTTCTGCGAATAGATTTTCCACGAAGACAGGGGGTTCACACCATAAGTGAACATCTCATCGAAACCGTTGTAATATTTGACTATCAACTGATTCGGCCCTTTCTTCAAAGGCAGTAACAACAGTTCTTTTTGTGTACTGATTCTCTTCGGCGAAAGATGTGCCGTGAGGTACTCTCCGTTAAGCAGGATATAGACACCATTGCCGCTGCTGATCTCCACGGCAGCAGTCTGTTCGCGTGACGAGGATATCTCATATAGGAAAATTACACTTTCACGCGGCTCAATCTTCTCGGTATAGACAATACCCGGCTGGAAATCAGGCAGAGCCGTCCAATTTGTATTCAATTTGTCCAGATCGACAGGGAGCATCCCTTCTTCTTCCACATTTCCGAAGACCCCTCGACCCGCTTTCCGAAAAGCAGGCCCCCAGATAACCGTGTTTACAGGGAGTTTTTCTGTTTCAAAGGAATCCGCCGAAAGTGTCACCGGAAGTTTTTTTCCATCAATCTCCAGCACAATATTTCGACCTCTTTCGTTGTCGGTAAAAAATATTTCGGGTATAACTTTGCGTTTACGGGCAGAAAACAACCAGTCGTAACCAATGACACTCTTGTATCCTGCGTAATAGTTGAGACTGGAATGACCGTATAATGGCATGGCGTTTTGCAATGATAACCGACCCTTTTTGATGAACGGAGGTGAAACTGTCTTGTGCAGATAGGGTGTCTTCGTAGGATCCTCTTTCCAGGATGAAGATTGATCCAACGGATTGTATTTCAACCATTCACCGATATTACTAAGTACCTTCCTTTAAAATTCCACCACCGATCAGTCGCCCCGGGGACCGATATTCAGCAGGTAGTGACCACCAGCACCCACCACCCTGATTAGGCTGACAATCTTTTCGTTTACTTTCTCTTTTACACTTCCCCGCTCCTGCCAGGAGCGATAGCCCCAGGTTTCATCGAACATGGAAGCGGCTGTCTGCCAGGGAACTCCCAGCTTATAATCGGGGTATTCATTGTCAGCGATCACCGCAAAATCCACATAGTCGTTTCCCAGCCTGCCGCTGACCATACATTGCGGTTGCAGTCGGTTCACCAGTTCATACAGTCCTTTGCTCTGTTCGGGGGTCAGTGATCCCATGTCGAACCATATCTCAGTGATATCGCCGTAACCGGTCATGATCTCCTCCACCTGGTTCAGGTTATAGGCATCATGTTCCGGCGTCAAAGGATCGGCATTGTGACTGGAGATTGGATAAGCCTGTGGATAATGCCAATCGATCAGCGAGAAATAGCCCCCAAAGCCTATTCCGCCTCTTTTACAGGCCTGAGCAAGTTCTTTCATCATGTCTTTGCCATAGGGTGTGGCATCCACAATATTGAAATCGGTATAATCGGAGTGATACATGCAAAACCCGTCGTGGTGCTTCGAAGTAAAGACGATCGATTGCATGCCTGCTTCTTTCGCGAGCGACACAATGCTATCGGGGTTCCATTGTACCGGGTTGAATTCTTTTGCCGTCCGAGCATACCAGTCGCTGAAGATGCCAGCGAACGACTGAATCTGTTCACTATAACCACGTGTAACAGGTTTTCCTTCATATACGCCGCCGTAGACGGAATAGAGGCCAAAGTGAATAAACATTGAAAATTTCTGATCAAGCCATTGCTGCGACGGCTTTTGTTGGGCAGAAAGAAACAGGGCGCCCGCACATAAAATCAGCGTTATTTTTAGTCTCATATATTTCAATTAGATGAGACAAAGATAATAATTTAAAAAGCTTGTGCTACCTCATCAATCATTACGCTGACGGAGGTGATTCCCCCTCCGGCCAGATACCACATTTCCGGGTTTAAGTAGTAGATCTTCCCGTTCTTTGAAGCGGCGGTCTGTTTGATCAGGCTGTTTTCAATCTCTTCTTTATTGGTAATCTCGTTGTCAACCACCCGGCTGCGATCTACGATAAAGATGATATCGGGATTAGTTTTCTGTACAAACTCACTCGAAACCGGATTGCCATGGCGATGCGTATCCAAACCAATCGCTGCTTCCTTTACACCCAACACATCGTGCACAATGCCAAAACGCGATCCACTGCCATAGGCACTAAAGCGACCACGATTGTGCAACAGGATCAACGCCTTCTGCTCAGAGGCAGCAGTTCGCATTTTTACCTCCTCCACTTTCGACCGGATATCGGCTTTTGCCTTTTCTACCTCTGCCTGCTTATCGAAGAGCTGCGCCAGATCGTCGAGGTTCTTTTCAAAGGCATGCATAAAATCGCCTGCATCCACGACCGTGGGATATATCACCGGCGCAATAGCAGTAAGTTGATCGTAGAAATCGGCCAGCCTGTTGCCCATGATAATCAGATCGGGCCGTGCCTCGTTTATTTTCTCCAGGTTTACCTCCACCACGCTTCCCACATCCACAATGGAAGTGTCATCCTTGTACTTGCGCAAATGAGACGGCATACTGGTTTTTGGTACCGCCACTGGTTTTATCCCGAGATAATCAAGATTTTCCAGAGCAGAGAAATCGAGTACCACCACCCTTTGCGGGTTCTTCGTCAGCTCTGTTTTACCCAGAATATGGGTGATTGTGACGGTTTCATTGCCAGTACCCTCTCCGGCACCACTCTTTTGTTGATTGCCCCCACATGCGCTGAGAAGCATCATAAAACCAAGGAGCATCGTAAGCCCCAAAAACAAACTATTCTTGTTCATACTGAAATTATCTTTTATTGTATTGTGATTTTATTACTGAATTCTTAACCTTAATCCCAAACCGCAAATCTGACACCAACCCCATGAAAAAGCCGATAGTTAAATACTAATTCCCTAAAGCATTGAATATGAAACCTACTCTAAAGAAGCTGACCGCTATATTTCAGAAATAATTACAAATCCGCTTGTTGTCGAACTCACATATTTTCACCCGAACACCGAACACATCTTTGAGTACATCTTCGCGAATGATGTTGTCGGTGGTATCGTGATAGACCACCTTGCCATCTTTCAGTGCGACGATGTAGTCGGAATAGTGCGACGCGAAATTGATGTCATGCAGCACGACGATGATGGTCTTACCCAACTCGTCGGCCAGCTGACGCATCATTTTCATGGTCTGCACCGAATGTTTCATATCGAGGTTGTTCAACGGTTCATCCAGTAGTATGTATTCCGTATCCTGGGCGACTACCATCGCCATATAGGCGCGCTGCTTCTGTCCCCCGCTCAGTTCATCGATATAGGCATGCTCAATCAGCCTCAGATTAAGGAAATCGATTGCCCTGTCCACCTTCTTTACGTCCTCTTTGGTTAGCTTGTCCTGTGAATAGGGGAACCTGCCGAAGGAGACCAGTTCACGCACCGTCAGTTTCAACCGGACATGGTTCGACTGTTTTAAAATGGAGATCCGCTGTGCCAGCATCCGGTTCTTATACTCTGTGACATTCTTCTCATCCACCATCACTACTCCCTCGTCCTGCGAGAGTAAACGGCTGATGACGGAAAGCAGGGTGCTCTTGCCGGCGCCGTTGCTGCCGATCAGTGAGGTAACCTTTCCCTTTTGAAACTGCAGTCCCACCTTGTCGAGCACAACCTTTTCCCCATATTGCTTGGTAATTTCCTGAACTTCAATCATAATTTTTTAACTCTTAAAAGTAAGTAGATAAAATAGAATCCACCCACAATATTGATGATGGCGCTCAGCGGAATGGAGAGATTGAATACCCGCTCCATAAAAAACTGTCCGATCAGCAATGCGGTGGCCGACACCATGATACATGCTATAATCAACAGATGGTGCTTATGTGTCCTGAACAACTCATAGGTGAGGTTTGTGACCAGTAGCCCCAAAAATGTAATCGGTCCCACCAGCGCAGTAGACACCGAAACCAGCACCGCAATCATCACGAGAAATATCTTTACCACCCTGTTATAGTTCAGTCCCAGGTTGATGGCCTGATCCCTGCCCAATGCCAGTACATCCAGATATCTGGTCATTCTGAATCCGATGATTAACGTAGCTATCATCACAACCAGGGAGGGCCAGAGCAGCTTGCTGTTTATCTTGTTGAAGGTGGCAAACATCTTCCCCTGCACGATGAAAAAGTCGTTCGGGTCGATCAACAACTGCATAAATGAACTGAGACTGGAGAAGAGCGTACCCAATATAATCCCAACCAGCAAAAGCAGATAGAGATTATCTTTCCCCTTTTTGTAAATCAGCAGATAAAGCAGAAAAGAAAATCCAATCATTCCGGCAACAGAGACCAGAAAGTTGTTGATGCTGCTCAACACACGGAAGGTTTGGTCGCTGTACATGTAAACAATCACCGTCTGTATCAGCAGGTAGAACGACTCGAAACCCATGATGGAGGGTGTGAGTATCCGGTTGTTGGTGAGTGTCTGAAAAGCGACCGAGGAGAATGCCACACAACCGGCTACAAGCAGAATGGCCACCACCTTGAGTCCCCGGAGCCGGAGCGCAAACTCCCAACTGCTTCCCAGGTTGTAGAAGAGGAATAGCGCACCACTGGCCATCATCAGCAACAATGCGATCCAGAGGTTTCTTCTGATGTTTATCTTTTTTTCCATAACAACAAAAAAAGAAACAGAACGGATCCGATGATGCTGACGGTCACTCCAATCGGCACCTCGTATGGATAGATTACCACCCTGCCGATGATATCACATACCAAAAGAAAGATAGCACCAGACAAAGCCACCAGGGGTAATGTCTTCTTTAGATTATCTCCAAAAATCATGCTCACCACATTGGGTATAATCAGTCCCAAAAAGGGAATGGCTCCTGCTGTAATCACCACAGAGCTCACCGTGAGTGAGACACAAAACAGACCTATATTCATGATAGCGCTGTAGTTTAACCCCAGGTTCCGGGAAAAATCTTCTCCCATCCCAACCAGGGTGAACTTGTTTGCATAGAGGTACGTGATCAGGATTGCCGGCAACGTGAGATAAATCAATTCGTAGCGTCCCTGAAGGATTCCCGAAAAGTCGCCCATCAGCCAGGCGTTGGTGTCCTGCACAATATTCAACTGTACCGAGAAGAAGGTAGATATCGATCCGATAATTCCCCCAAACATAAGTCCCACAAGAGGTACAAATATCACATTCCGGTGCCGCATCTTCCGTACAATCGCCAGAAAAACCATACTGGACAGGAAGGTAAAGAGGAAAGCCGACAACATTTTAAGCGTCATGCCGGCTCCAGGCGTAAAGATCAGAAAGATCAGCAGTCCCATTTTCGCTGCTTCGAGTGTGCCGGCAGTAGTGGGCGAGACAAACTTGTTCTGTGTCATCTGCTGCATGATAACGCCGGAGATACTCATCCCCACCCCGGCCAGAATCAGTGCAGCCGTACGGGGTACCCGACTCAGGGTAATAAGAGAGGCAGATAAATCACCCACCCCCACGAAAAGGGAGACAAAAGCCAGAATCAGTAAAATAATTGTAAGAATAAGCGCTCTCAAACAACCTCCTTCATTATAAAAACAGAAGGCCGGCAATGTGTTTACCGGTCTTCTGTTTTAGAATCTATTTTATCAGAAACAAAGATAAGGGAGAGAACAAGAGCTTTCAATACCCATATCTGGGTATAAAATATTTCTTTTTGTTTTATAAACTGGTCATTAATGGGTATTCGCGCAAAGGATTAGCAATTCCATCGTTTTATTCTCTCGACCGCCTCGAGGGTTCTTTCATAAGTGTTGAAGGCAGTAAGCCGGAAATAGCCTTCTCCCTCAGATCCGAATCCTACGCCAGGCGTACCCACTATCTGGCACTCTTCGAGCAGGAGATCGAAAAAACTCCATGAATCAAGCCCGGAGGGACATTGAAGCCAGATATAGGGAGCATGTTCACCACCAAAAACAGTCCAGCCTCTTCCGATAAGCCCGTTCCGGATTACTCCTGCATTGTGCATGTAGTAAGCCACCATCTCACGGGTCTCCTGCTGCCCTTGCGACGAGTAGACAGCCTCGGCAGCGCGCTGCACGATATAGGCGGTACCATTGAATTTGGTGGACTGCCTTCTGTTCCACAATCCGTGAAGCGAGATCATTTCTCTGTTGCTTGCACGCACCATTAACGATTTGGGCACGACGGTATAACTGCATCGCAGTCCGGTGAAACCTGCATTCTTCGAGAACGAGCGGAATTCGATGGCACATTGTTGTGCGTTTTCTATCTCATAAATACTTGTGGGCAAGCTGTCATCCTGAATATAGGCCTCATATGCCGCATCAAAGAGAATCAAACTTTCGTTTTCCAATGCCCAATCCACCCATTTTTTAAGTTCCTGTCTGGTCATTACCGTCCCGGTAGGATTGTTGGGATAGCAAAGGTAGATCACATCCACATGCTCAGTCGGAAGCTCAGGTAAAAAGCCATTATCCTCACTACATGGGAGTAACAGGATGTGGGAAGATCTGCCCAGCCGCATGATGTTGCTGTCGAGATAAACAGGATATACCGGGTTTGTGATGGCCACTACATTGTCGTCACCCAGGATATCACCAATATTACCGGTATCGCTCTTGGAACCGTCACCGATAAAGATTTCATCAGCCGAGACGTCAATCCCCTTTTTTCTGAAATCAGTTTCCGCTATCTTATTCCGCAGAAAATCGTATCCCTGTTCCGGTCCGTAACCACGAAAAGTGTCGCTTATTGCCATCTCATCCACAGCAGCATGCAGGGCACCAATCACGGCAGGCGACAGTGGCAACGTCACATCGCCTATCCCCAATCGTATCAGGTCGGCTCCGGGATGTGAAGCGTTAAAAGCGTCTATTTTTTTGGCAATCGTACTAAAGAGATAGCTCTGGTTGAGCTGAAGATAGTTTTCGTTGATTCGGAACATATGTTGATGTGTTGATGAAATAATGTGATGATGTGTTGATCTGCTAATCTGCTAATCAATTAACCTCTCCTTTAAACACAAAATGTGCATCTCCCGTAAGGAAAACCTGATTGTTGCCTCTGTCCCATGCCACATCAAGCCTGCCTCCTTTAGCCTGCAGGGTAGCTTCCAGCTCGCATCGGTGTGTGATTACCCCGGCAACCAGTGTCGCACAGGCACCACTGCCACAAGCAAGCGTTTCCCCACTTCCTCTTTCCCACACCCGCATTTTCAAATGTGTGGAATCAATTACTTCTATAAACTCTACATTTGTGCGCTCCGGGAACAGGTCGAGATGTTCAATTTTTGGCCCGATCTTTTCGATCTCCAGCTTATCGATATCATTCATAAAGATGACAGCATGAGGATTCCCCATTGAGACAAAAGTAATCCGGTATTTCTGGTCATCCATCTGTACGGGATAATCGATCATTTCTGGTAATGTAGACTGAAAGTATGCAGTTGCTCCTGCAGCATCGGCTGAGAGAATGGCGGGGCCCATATTTACCCGTACGCGTTCCACCAGATTGGTGTGTGGATTAACCGACAACAACAGATGCTTGATGCCCGATTTTGTATGCAAGGCAATTTCTTTCCGGCTCGTCAATTTTCTCTCATACAAATACTTTCCGACACATCTTGCCGCATTCCCACACATCATCCCCTCGCTGCCATCGGCATTGTACATCTGCATGGAGAAATCACCATCCCCTGAAGGTCCGATGAGCACAAGCCCATCGCTACCCACTCCAAAATGGCGATCGCTCAGCCTGCGTGAAAGTTCTTCGGGGTCATCCACCTGTTCCTCAAACAGATTGACATAAATATAATCATTCCCCGCGGCCTGCATTTTTTCGAACTTCATATTACACGTTTAAGGAGTTAAAAAAAACACCTGCGTGATTCCATAGAATCAGGCAAGTGTTCAAGATTATAACAAAAAGCAGTGTCTTTATGGACAATTGCTTATTTTTCTACAAAAATAATTCTTTTTGTTTGTTTTTCCTTATTTATGAAGCAAAATGTTTTATTTATATTTCACCCATTTCATCATTTCCTTGATGGTGGGTTTCTTACCATACATGAGTATCCCCACGCGGTAAATCTTCGCTGCGAAGATCGAGATCAATATAAATGTACCATAGAGCAGTACAACCGACAGTATTTTCTCCCACAAAGGTATTCCGAACGGAATGCGTACCATCATCACAATAGGAGAGGTAAAGGGGATGAGTGAGGTCCAGAAGGCAAGGGGGCCGTCGGGATTGCTTACGCTGTAAAATCCGGCAAAGAAAGCAAACATAATCAGCAGCGTCACCGGTGTCATAAACTGACTGGTATCTTCTTCGCTATCCACGGCCGATGCAAACATCGCAAAAATGGAGGCATACAATACATATCCGCCTACAAAGAAAATAAGGAAGTAGAGCGCTATTTCAAACCAGTTGACTCCCATGATGGAGTTGACCAATCCCTCCATGTTAAAATCACCCATATCGGTCGACATGGCTGCTGCCTGCTCGGGGGAAGAGATGAAGAATGACAACCCCGTGGACAAAACGCCCAGTAATATTCCCCAAATAAGCAATTGGGTTATACCAACCAGACCGATGCCTACCACCTTTCCAATCAGCAGGTTCACCGGTTTTACGGAAGAAACCATCACCTCCACAATGCGGCTTTTCTTTTCTTCCAACACGGCCTGCATCACCATATTACCATACAATAGAATAAACATGTAGATGAGGATGGTAAAGATCATCCCGATGATGGTGGCAAGTTCGGTCGATGATTCCGAAACGCTTCCATCCTCGCTCAGTCGCAGGGTCTTCAACGATATAGCCGAACCATCTTCCACAATGGAGCGAACCCGGTTGATTGCTTCCGCATCCACATCTCCGGATGCAGAAAGCTCATCGAGCCTTTGCTGGGTTACCTTCTCATTGAGCGTGCGCTTGATAAGGGATTGCAAATCCTGCGGAGTCTGTTTCTCCGATGTAAGAGAAACAGCTTGCGGGTTTTTATTCAGATCACCGGTAATCTGAAGAATGGCAAAGAGGTCTTTTCCCAGGCGGGACTCCTGCTCCTGTTGTTCAGAGGATCCTATAATCTGAAAATCATAATTTTCGGTAGATTGTAACAGCGGAGCATACACACCCGTGTTGTCGATCACCGCAATGTGTTTAACTCCTCCCTCATTCAGCGTGGAGAGCCAAAATGGAATTACCGACAGCGCCACCATCAGCAATGGCATGAGGAGTGTGAGGATGATAAACGATTTTTTTCGTACCCTGGTAATATATTCCCGTTGTATAACTAATCCTAATGTATTCATTATTGTAAAAGATATAGTTGACAAAGATACAATTATACTTTTAGAGATTAGTTAATTTCTAAAACAAGTTTATAATCGTCCGGCTGCTTTGAGATAGCGCGTTTCGGCAATTCGGGCTGTACTGCGTGCACGCACTAACTCGGCATGTGCCTGCTGCCACATGGCTTGCGCCTCCATGAGGCCCGATAATGTTTCCAGTCCCGTTTCATACCGATCGCTGCTTTCGCGTAAGTTCTCCTCCGCCTGCCCAAGAGAACGAGAGGTGAGCACTACCCGTGCCTGCGACTCGTTGTATGCCTGCAGCGACTGCTCTATCTCCAGGTTCATCTTCTCCTCCAGCTCGTCACGCTGGAGCGCTGCCATCCGTTTCTCCGATTCGGCAGCACGGACCTTATTGCGTCCTTCACCCCAGTGAAACAGCGGTATGCTGACCGAAACCACCGCCGAGAAGGCAGTATGATCGAGCAGTTTATTCCCGTTCATTTCCAGTCCGTTAGCGTACCCCATATTGCCGGCTATTCCCACACGAGGCAGGAAATCGCTCTTCACCAGATCAGCCTGCAACTCCTTCAGCGTGATCTGCTTTGTAAGCAATCCATACTCGGGGCGTGCAGCCAGATCGGGCAGCGGAACCTCTACCAAACCAGTGCTTACTGGAGCATGATCCACTGCCACCTCTTCGTGCAGCGGAAGACCAATCACGTGGCAAAGATTCATACGGGCAAGTCGTACCCCATTCTCTGCCCTCATCAGCTGGAGATCCGCCTCATTCACTTTCACCTGTACTTTCAGCAAGTCGTTACGCGGTATCATGCCGGCATTAAACCCATTCTCCACATCATGCTGTAACTGGACTAGCAACTCTTTGTAGGCACGAGCTGTCTTCTCCAACTCCAACGTCTCCACGTAAGTCCAGTAAGCCTCGTCTGCCTCCAGAATCACCTCCGCGCGGGTCTTCGCCTCATTCAACTGGGCCATCTCCTGGCCCACCAGCGCCATACGATAAGCCGCAGAGATCTTCCCTCCCGTGTAAACCGGCTGTTCGAGGCTCAACCCGGCAATGTAAGTATTGTTTGGCTTCAGGCTCAACTCCATCCCAGGAAAGAAAGCATACTCCTTGAAGAGAGGCACCCCATCCATGCTAGTCAGGATATTGGGTACCAACTGTCCTCCTCCATCGGGCACGTAGGTGGGAAGGTAAAGGGGGGGGATGGTTTTTTCCAACGAGGCTGTGGTGAAGAGATAGTTACCTGTAGCGGTAATTTTGGGTAAAAAGTTTGCCCTGTAAGCTTTTACCTCATAGGCAGCCATCTCACGTTTTCCGGCTGCGATGACCATCTGTTTGTTTTTCTCAAGAGCCATCTCCCGGCTCATCTCGGAGGTGAGCATCCGCTGCGCCTGCAGCGATGTTGCCGGGAATCCGGCAACCATCAGGAAACAGACTGTCACAATAGGCAGAACTTTTCTCATTATCTTGGAATTTTAATTTTAAAGAAGAGCGAATAAAACAGGGGAATGACAATCAGCGTGATGAGCGTGCCTACCAGGAGGCCCCCCATGATGGTCACCGCAAGCGGTCCAAAGAGGTCATCACCCAGTAGCGGAATCATACCGAGGATGGTTGTGAGAGAGGCCATCATCACCGGGCGAAAACGACTCGAGGAGCTTGTAAGCAGCGCTTCCACCGGATTCACACTGTTGCGCAGCTGCAGCTCGATCTCATCCATCAAAACGATGCCGTTCTTGATGATCATCCCCACTAGTCCCAGCACCCCTACAATGGCCACGAAACCAAAGGTCTTCCCAGAAACGAGCATCCCGAAGATCACACCGATCAGCAAAAGCGGAATACAACAAACAATGATCAGCGGTTTCCGATAATCCTTGAACAGCATGATCAGGATGGCTATCATCAGGATGATGGCCAGGGGGAAGTATTTAAAGAGATAGGAGCCAGACTGTTCACTGGCCTTCCTTTCACCCTCCCAGTGCATCGTATATCCTTCGGGCAATTCAATGGCTTCTATTTGTGCGACGATGGTCTGCCGGGCATCTTCTGTGCCGATCCCTTTCACCGGGCTTCCCTGTGCCCGCATGGCACGCTGTCCGTTATACCGTATCACCAGCGGATCTTCCCAAGTGAGTTTGATTCCTTCGGTTACCTGGCTCAGCGGCACGGTGCGAAGCGCCTCTTCCAGGATATCCTCTCCGGAGTATGCCCCGGTCAGTAACCCCTGCAACAAATCCTTGTTCACGAAACCGAGAGAAGGCAACATGCCAAATATCTGTGCATTGTCGAGATACTCAATCGGGTTTCCTTCGCTATCCACGCTCTTGAGGTAGATAATCTGTCGCTGGTTGCTGTCGTGAAACACACTGACCGGAATACCGCCGGTGGCACTCAAAAGTGACAGCGCCACATCCTGTCTGCTGAGTCCCACGTTGCGCGCAACGGGTTGGTTGTAGTCGACCATCAGCACAGGCGCTTTGGGCTCCCAGTTCGATTGCGTGAGGTGGATGGCGGGGCTTTCCTCCATGATCTGCAGTGCCTGCGCTGTCAGCTCGCGTAGAACTGCCGGATCGGGCCCGTTAAACTGCACCTCGATGGGATGTTTTTTGTACATCAGGTTGTATCTTTTCAACCGGACAAAAGCATCGGGGTAGCTGGCCGTGAGATACTGCTGTATCTCTTCCATGGTAGCAACAAGCTCCTTTGGAGAGGTATAGTCCACGATCAGCTCCCCGTAGGAGAGCGACGGGTCGGCCATGCTCCGCACCAGGTTGTATCGTGCCGGGGTTCCTCCCACGGAGGTGGTGACATGGGTAATTTCCTCACGCGCTAGCAGGTAATCGGTGATCGACTTCAGATCTTTTGAAACACGCTCACTCGAATAGCCCTCCGGCAGCTTATATTCAATATAGAGCTGGTCGTAATTCATATCGGGAAAGAAACCTTGCGGCAGGAAACGGTAGCAGCCCAACGCAATCAGCATCAGCAACAGAGTGGCTCCAATCGTAACCGACCGATGCCGGAGAGTCCAGGTAAGCACCTCCCGCAGTATTCGGTAAAAGACGTTGTCGTAGAGATCCTTTCCCTCCTTCTCTTTTTTTATTTTCAGCATCCTGTCGGCCTGCAACGGCACGTAGACCAATGCCAGTATCCAGCTTAGTAACAGGGATACAGCCAGCACGATAAAGAGGTCGCGCACATAATGCCCCGCGGTATCGGGAGAGAGGTAGATAGGGAAGAAGGCCAGAATGGCTATCAGCGTTGCTCCTAACAGCGGCATGGCAGTTTTCTTGCCGATGGTTGTCAGCGCCTCTTTCCGGGACATGCCCCGCTGCATATCGATCAAGATACCGTCGAGAATCACGATGGCATTATCCACCAGCATCCCCATCGCGAGGATGAAGGAACCCAGTGATACCCGCTGCAGGGTACCTCCTGTGAGATTGAGGATTAGCAGCGATCCCAATACAATGATTACCAGGTTGAGCCCAATGATCATACCGCTGCGGAGACCCATGAAGAAAATGAGCAACAGCACCACAATCAACACCGACTCAACCAGATTCACCATGAAACCATTCAAGGCATCATTTACCCGGTCGGGTTGAAAAAACACCTTGTGCATCTCCAACCCCACAGGCAGCCGGCTTCCGGTAAGCTCTCCAAGTCTCTGCTCCACTCTTTTGCCCACCTGAGTGATATCTGTATCGTAACGCGCGGATATTGCGATGCCCAATGCCTTCTGATTGTCATATCTCATCGCATTGCGCACAGGCTCTTCGTAACCGATCCGTATATTCGCGATATCCTTCAGCCGGAATTGATCACCCTGATGTCCCTGCAGCAACAGCTCGCCAATTTCTTCAACACTCTTGTAGCGATCGTTTACGCTCACGCGGAGCGACATATCCCCCGAGTCGTAATAACCTGAATAGACTGTCTTGTTCTGTCCACTGAGGGTGGAGAGTACCTCAGCTGGCGAGATACCCAGGTTGGCCAGCTTGTCTTCAACCATCTCGATGTAAATGCACTCTTTTCCCTGGCCGTAGATATCTACCCGCGACACCCCTTCCACTGCAAGCAACTCCCGCTTGATCAGCTCGGCATAATCGCCCATTTCCCGGTCTGTATACCCATCGGAGGTCATCGCATAGAACATACCCATCACATCACCGAAGTCATCCTTGACAATCGGCACCGATGCCCCTTCGGGAAGCTGACCCTGTACATCGGTCACCTTGCGTCGCAGGAGGGTCCATTTGTCATCCACCTCATCATTGGGCACCAACGAGGAGAGGCCGATGGTGATCATCGAAAGGTCGTTCATGGAGCGACTCTCCACAAACTCGATATCCTTCATGGTGCGGATCGACTTCTCGAGCAGGTCAGTCACCTCCAGTTCCACCTGATGCGCCGAGGCACCCGGGTAGGTGGTCACTACCAGCGCCTGCTTCACTACAATCTCAGGATCTTCCAGCTTACTCATGCTCCGGATTGCCAGGATGCCGCCAATCAGCAAACAGGCAACCAGAAAAAGCACCAGCTTCCGGTTTTGCAATCCCCATGTTCCGTAATCTATCATAGCATACCTCCCACATTTGTGGCTGTCACCGGTGGTAACAGCTTCACTTTTTGTCCCTCTTTCAATGAATGAATGCCGGCTGTAACCACCAGCTCACCAGCTTGCAGGCCTGTGGAGACCACTGCCGTGCCATCCTTCAGAATCTCAGTCAGGGTGATCGGCCGTGTCGCGACGGTCTCGTTGGATGGATCATAAACCCACACTGTGGCGTTGTCGGGCGATTCAAATACTGCAGAAAGGGGAATGGAAAATGTCTGGGTTTCCTCATTCTGAAACTGAATGGTTACCATCACCGACATGCCCGGTCCGGGTAGTTCATCAGCGCTTTCTTTCATGCGGAATCGCATTGTATAGAGCTGGTTCACATTCGCCTTGGGGGTGATCCCTATTAGCTCCAGCGGAAAGGTGATCCCGGGAAAGATTTCCGCCTTGCAATAATAGTCGGCAAACTGTTCACGACGGATATAATCGGCCGAGGGAATATTGATCTCCACTTCTCCTGAACCGGCTGCAATCATCGAGATCACTGGTATGCCGGCTCCCACGGTCTCACCTGGCTCAAAAAGCCGTTGCTGAATATAACCATCGACCGGTGCCAGCAACTTGGTATCCTGCAACGCATTGCGGTGGGCATGCAGCTTCGCGGAAATCTGCTGGTAACCGTAACGCGCCTTGTCGTAATCGTTGGGGGTGACCGATCCTTTTTCGTGCAGTTCGGTGATGCGGTCGACCTCTGCTTTGATCCGGTTATACTCCGCCTCGGTTGCTGCCAACTGCAGTTCATAATCGCGCGGGTCGATCTGAGCGAGCAGATCTCCCTTTTTCACACGGGCTCCCACACGTGCATATACCTTACCGATGGGACCAGCCACCCGAAAGGCGAGATTGATATCGGAGGGTGCCGTTACTTTACCGGGAAAGTGGATGCTTCCAGCCAAACCATATACCCTCACCGTATCGGCTTTGATGCTTCTCACCTCATTGCCGGCCTGACGGTTCTCGCGACATCCCAAAAGGAGAACCAGGCAGCACGCTATGATCATACTTTTTTTCATCTTCATTTCGTTTGTTTGTTTAAGGGTACAAAGGTAGGGGAAACGGAGTATCTGTTTTTTTCAAAAATACCGCATAATTGTCCTATATGTCTTTTTTTAGCCATTTTTTGCAGTAAAAATGGCTAATTAATAGTATATTTGGCGTTATTCACAAAATCGAAAAGGCAATGAAAACAGATATCAGGCTCCTGCGGAGAGATATCAAACGGGAAGGATTGAGCGATCATGGCTATTTGATCCTCAACAGCACCACCACCGATTTTCACTCCCTCGAGGAGGAGATGCCATTTATTCTGGATGAAGGGGTAGTCGTTTTTGTCTGTCTCGCAGGGGAAGGAAAGATCATGGTAGACATGCAGACGATCTGTTTCAGCCGAGGTAGTTTTGTCATTTTGCTTCCCTACTCGGTCATTCAGGTAGTAGATATTTCAGAAGAAGCACGAATCACGTTGATAGCCACCGGCATGGGATTCCTGGAGAAGCTTGCCATGTCGCATCCGGTTGAGAACTACGTGGAGAAAATCAGGGAGATGCCCTGCATTCAGTTGAGTGAACAGCAACTGGTAGATGCCAGAGATATCTACATCTTCGTAGAGCGGCTCTACAGGGAAGCCAGTGGACCATTAACAAGTGAGATTCAGAACACGTTGATGACATTGCTCTCCCTCGAGATTGTCACCCTCTTCTCCGAGAACCAACCTGCAGGGAAGCCACGTCTGTCGCGCCAGGAGCAGGTATTCCGCAACTTCACCATCTCGTTGGCAAAAAATGTAAGAGCGCAGCGCACGGTGGAGTTCTATGCTGCTGAAGCCTTTCTTACACCCAAATATTTTTCAACCCTCATCAAAAAAAGGTCGGGAAAGCTTCCCATGGAATGGATTATCGAACGAACCATCCTCCTGATCAAATTCCTGTTAGAGAACAGCAATAAGTCGATTCAGGAGATATCCAATGAGCTTAACTTTCCCAACCAATCTTTTTTTACCCGCTATTTCAAGCATCATACAGGCATGACTCCCACCGCATTCCGAAATCAAGAATGAGCGGGTTATTCTTTCGCGGAGAGGAATTAATGATTGTGATTTCCACTTCCTGCCAGAATATCGTGCACTGCTTCCACGGCATGGGTGTAATCCACATACGCGGCTACATATGCACGACCCTCTTCCACAGAACGATCTTTCACGGAATACAAGGCGGCAACCTTTTCATATTTTTCCGTTAGCTGCCCGTTCACATGTCTGTTAAGTGCTGTCAGCAACCCCTTGAAATCACCCGATTCCAGCGCCTTGTCACTCATTACCGTGATGTGAGCAGTAGTACCGGCCGGCTTGAGTCCGGTAAACGAAGCGCCTTCCATTTCACGATGCAAGCGGACTAATGTTTCATAAAAGTGAGTTTTCACGATTTCATACACCGTTGCATCGCCACTTTTAAGGCTGTAGGTCTTGTGAAACAACGGTACCACCACTGCCTCATCTTCTGTCCGAATCCACTTCTTGATTAAATCCACGTTATTTGTCTCCAACGCTTTGGCCGCATCTATCAAGGCGGGTCCGTCGAATGAATCACAATGAGCCGACGCCGGCTGGATGCCCATGAGGGAAAAGAACACGATAAGCGATAGCACAAATAATGCGTTCACTGTTTTTTTTGATAACTTGTTGTTGCTTGTCTTCATCATTTTAATTTTTAATTGTTCCTGTTTTTCCGTTAATTTGTATGGCAAAGGTAGATACCCATAGCCCGTAATTTTGTCACTCAGGAGACACCCAAACTTCTTTTTAATTATTTAACATTTTTCCAGTACTGGCATCAAACAGATAAGTTAGCATATGATGAAGCAACCTCAGACAGCAAAGTATTCCGTGCAGGGTCATTCTCACGACCACCTGCATCACCTTTTGGAGAAATTGCATGTCCCCATGGATGACGTAAAGGTAGACCATCACCACCACGATCAGGAACTTTCCTACTGTCCTCTCTTCAGGGGAATGACCCAGCGGGAGCACGACGAGTTTTTGGACAGGAATGTGAGTGAAATACTCACCTATGAGAAAGGAGAAATCATTGTCCGGCAAGGAGATCCCATTCAATTCGTGCTGCTGTTGGTGCAAGGCAGCGTGCGGACGGAGATGATTACCATGGAGGGAAACGTGTTGGATATCGATATTCTGGAGGCAGTCATACCTCTCGCCCCCTCGTTCATTTATGGGGCTAAAAACAACTATCCGGTGGATGTGATCGCTGTGGAGACTGCTGTTTTCCTGAAAATATCGAAGGAGGCCTGGCTCGATGAGATGGCCCGCAACAAACAGCTGTTAAGCAACTTCCTGACGATGAATGCCGATTTAACCCTGTTCTTGACAAACAAGCTACAGATGATCTCGTTGAAAAGCCTGAGAAAGAAGCTGGCTACCTTCTTTTTGGAGAAGACGACCGTGAAGGACAACACGTTCACATTGAAACGTTCGCGTACCCAGCTGGCTGAGTATTTCGGGGTACAACGACAATCGCTCGCCCGTTCACTGAAAGAAATGGAAGAGGAAGGAATCATCCAATTGAAAGGACGCATCGTCAGCATCCTCGATCGGAATAAGCTGATACGGGAATAGTTGCCATAAAGGACTCCGATGAGCCCTTTAAGGTCTACTCAATTTATGCCCCTTCGGAACATCCTCATGGCACGGTGTATGAAACCAAAGGCAATGGCATCAGCCTTAATCAGGCATTCCCGGTCACAGTTTTAATGAAGACATCGTTCATGGTGGGAAGCTCCTCATCGTAGCTGACAACCTCATACCGGTCGAAAATGAGCCTGGCCAGATCGTTGTGACTGAGTCCATTCAATTTTTTCAGCCGCAAGTCAATAAATTCATGATAGGGCTCTTTTGATAGAACCTCGATGTCAGGGTGTTCAAAATTGAACTCACTGGCCAACAAGCGGAATCTGAATATATTGGGTCGGTGTTTTTTGCGTATATCAAACACATTGCCCTGTAAGACGACCTGCGACTTGTTAATGAGGGCAATGTTGTCGCACAACTCCTCCACCGATTCCATGTTATGGGTGGAGAGAATGATGGTCTTCCCTTCATCCTTGAGGCGCAGCATTTCATTTTTCACGATATCGGTATTGACGGGATCGAAGCCGCTGAAAGGTTCGTCGAATATCAGCAGATCGGGATTGTGTATCACGGTGGAGATGAACTGCACCTTCTGCTGCATACCCTTCGAAAGCTCTTCAACCTTCCTGTTGTACCAATCCATGATATTGAACCGCTTGAACCAGACCATCAGCTCACGATGGGCATCCTTTTTCGAGAGGCCACGCAGTTGTGCCAGATACATCGCCTGCTCGCCTACCTTCATTTTTTTATAAAGGCCGCGCTCCTCAGGCATGTACCCGATGTTGTACACATCCTCAGCCCGTGAGGGTCTACCATCGATTGCCACACTCCCGCTATCGGGAGCAGTAATGCGGGTAATAATCCGGATCAGGGTGGTTTTCCCTGCCCCGTTGGGACCCAGCAGGCCGAAAACTGTTCCTTTGGGAACCTGAATGCTCACTTTGTTGAGGGCCAGGTGGTTCGCGTATTGCTTTACCACTTCATTTGTTTCTAAGTACATATCTATTCAATTGCTAATATTTCAGCACAATTCGCTCTCCAAGCTCTTTGGCGAGCACCTTCTTCATCTCCTGCAGCTGCTGTAGCCGGGTGATGAGCGTCACATAATCGTCCGTGTCACCCGACTTCATCTCTTCTTTGAGTTCTTCAATTTTCTGGAGTACGTAAATATTCTTCAGTTCGGTGGTAGCACGCGGCACGTAGGAATTCAGCAGATTCCTCTCAAGCAACCGTGAACGCTTGTCGCCCATCTCCTCTCCTAAAATTTTCGAATGTATCTTGCTCAGATGATACCGGTCGCTCATCAGTTCCGAAGCCAGTTTACTCACCTGGGGGTCGGAATGAGACAGAAAATAACGACCCGAATCAAATTGTGCATCTTGCATGTGTGCCACGGCTTCTTCAAATATCTGCCTGTAGAGCTCATTGGAAAAGAAAATGTTGTCACGCCCCAGATCAAAATGAACAAATTCAGTCACTCCAAGTCCCTCTTCCACCAGCACATCCTCCTCCACCACATTTTTTCCCTCTTTCCTTTTCTGTTTTTCAAACTTCTGGTAGATGGGGGTATTGCCATAGCGAACCACGTAACGCAATATCTCCAGCTCATATTTATCGAAAGGATTCTTGGAGAATACCCGTGGGTTACCCACATTTGTAGCGGGAGAAGGAGCAGATTGTTTCTGCTTTTCACTGCGGGCGATATCCTTGTCGTTCTGCTCCTGCTTTCTTTCGTAAATGCGTTTTCTTATTTTGTTGATTTCGGCAATGAGTACCCGCTCCTGCATGTTGAGCAGGCGGGAGCAGTCCTGAATATAAACAGAACGGGTGATGCTATTTGGAATGAGGGAAATGCTCTCCACCACGTTGGAGATCATTCCAGCTCGTTTTACAGGGTCATCTCCCACCTCATCCAGCAGGAGCTGCGTCTTAAAACGAATGAAATCGACCTCATTTTCGGAAATATAACGATGGAAGTCTTCCGCATTCTGCTTCTTGGCGAATGAATCGGGATCCTCTCCCGGGGGCAGCAGGACCACTTTCACATTCATGCCATCTTCCAGCAACAGATCGATACCCCGCAGGGCAGCCTTGATGCCAGCCGCGTCACCGTCGTATAGGAGGGTAATGTTTTCAGAGAAACGGTGAATCATGCGTATCTGACCATGTGTCAGAGCGGTACCAGATGAGGAGACCACATTTTCAATACCGGCCTGATGCATCGAGATCACATCGGTGTATCCCTCCACCAGAAACGATTTATCTTGTTTTACGATGGCACTCTTCGCAAAATAGATGCCATACAGCTCGTTGCTCTTTGAGTAAATCTCACTTTCAGGGGAGTTGACATACTTGCCCACATTCTCCACTTTCTTGAGGATGCGCCCTCCAAAAGCGACCACCTTGCCAGACAGGGTATGTACCGGAAAGATCACCCTACCCCGGAAACGGTCCACAAGGGGCTGGTTGTGTTCTCCTCCTGCCGAAAGACCGGTCTTGAGTAGGAAGTCCCGTTTGTATCCTGCTTTTTGTGCTTCCACAGTGAAGGCATCACGTTGTTCACAGCTATAGCCGAGCTGAAACTTTTTCACGATATCGTCGCGGAAACCCCTTTCTCGAAAATAAGTGAGCCCCACCGCCTTTCCTTCGGGATGGTTGTGGAGCGTCTTGACAAAATAATCGCGAGCATACTCATTCAGGATGAACATGCTCTCCCTGTCGCTTTGTGCCTGCTTCTCCTCGTCGGTGAACTCCTTTTCAACGACTTCGATGCCATACTTGCGGGCAACGTATTTCAATGCCTCATAATAGGAGAGCTGCTCATGCTTCATCACGAAGTGAATGGGCGTTCCGCCTTCACCACAGGCAAAACATTTGCAAATGTTTTTCGACGGAGAGACGTAAAAAGAAGGTGTTCGGTCGTCGTGAAAAGGGCACAATCCCACCCAGTTCACTCCCCGACGACGAAGCGTAACAAAGTCGGACACAATATCCATAATTTGGGCTGCGTCCTGAATACGGGCAATAGTTGTTTGATCGATCATTGGAAATACGAAATTAATGATTTATGTTGTGAAATCACATTTTTAAAAAATAAAATCATACATTTGTACGAAGTAACCCAGTCCAAACTATATTAAAATATTAAAGATGAATGCAATTGATTGGTCGAACATTTCGTTTGGCTACATGAAGACCGACTACAACGTACGCAGTTATTTCTCCGACGGACAGTGGAGCAAACCAACTCTGGAGACATCGGAATACCTGAATCTTCACATGGCCGCTACCTGTCTGCATTACGGACAGGAGGCTTTTGAAGGGTTGAAAGCTTTTCGTGGTAAAGATGGGAAAATACGTATTTTCCGGATGCGTGATAATGCCCTGCGTCTGCAGGCTTCCTGTCGCGGTATCATGATGGCCGAATTGCCGGTCGAACTATTCGAGGAGATGGTGCTGCTGGCCATAAAGAATAACGAACGCTTCGTACCACCATATGAGAGCGGGGCATCATTGTATATCCGTCCGTTACTTATCGGAACCAGTGCACAAGTGGGCGTGAAGCCGGCTATGGAATATACTTTCCTGATATTTGTGACTCCGGTGGGTCCCTATTTTAAAGAAGGATTCAAGCCAACACCCATGGTCATCATGCGGGAATACGACCGTGCTGCACCACTGGGTACAGGAACTTATAAAGTGGGTGGGAACTACGCTGCCAGCCTGAAATCGGGCGAACTGGCCCATCAGAAAGGATACTCGGCCGTGTTGTATCTCGATGCAAAAGAGAAAAAATATATCGATGAATGTGGACCGGCCAACTTCTTCGGAATCAAGAATAATACCTATATCACACCCAAATCGACTTCCATCTTGCCTTCTATCACCAACAAGAGCCTGATGCAACTGGCCGAAGATATGGGTTTAAAAGTTGAACGTCGCGCCGTGACTGAAGAAGAACTCGCCACTTTCGAGGAAGCCGGAGCATGCGGTACTGCCGCCGTAATCAGTCCCATTCTGCGGATCGACGACTTGAGTGAGCAAAGAAGTTACGAGATCTCCAAAGATGGAAAAGCAGGTCCCATCTGCGAGAAGCTCTATCACAAGCTTCGTGCAATTCAGTATGGCGACGAGCCCGATGTGCATGGTTGGGTCACCATTGTATCATAAATAAATGAAGCGGCTTCGGCCGCTTTTTTTATGTTTGCAAGAAAAAATATTCAACTGTTGGGTTACTAAAAAAAGAAAATAAAAAAACTATGCTTCTAAGTCCCCCGTAATCGCTACGAAAAAAATAAAAACATAGTTAAGATTTTGGTTGGATTAAATAAAAATCAATGCGCGTAATTCTATTCTTTATTCAATGAATCTGTAACAAAAATAATATATTCAATCAAGTTAATAAAATATTTGGCAAAGCATTTCTATTTATTGAGGAATTTTTCCCCACCAAAGTAAAATCCAATTTTTTTTCAACAAATCCCAACGATCAACATCTCCATTCTGAAAGAATAACCATCCCTGAGTAACAACCAGGAAGCGGTAATCTCTCTCTTCGTATGAGCAATTAGCGAAATCCAACCTTCCGGTAGCCGCTGGTCTGATGAGCCTGGGAAGCTCAAGGAGAGCAGAAATATACCCTCCACACACTTACAGACACTGTCAGGAAGGTGTCGAAGCATGCAGGAATTGCGCTGCCGAATGTCGGGAAATGGCAATGATGTAAAAATAACTCAAAGCATTTGCTGGAATGCCAGATAGACCAGATAAGCCGGCCAGACTATGGCTTTGAGAACACCAAGTACCCCCATCCAAAAGCCTGTGGCAGTAGAGATAAAATAAATAGCGGCGCCAATGAACCCAAGTCCATATACAGCGTCACCTGCTGAACCGCACGTTCTGTTGTTTCCCATCGTGATCTCCTTTCTTATTGATAAAGAATAGATATTAATTAGGCCGTAAAGGTAAGAAATAGAGGAGAATATTATCCTTTTTCACTACTTTTTTCTTGTCTGTCCTGGAAATTCAACCATTGTCTCATCATAAAACATGAAACGACCTTTCTTGGGACCATGCTTGGTATTCGCTTAAGTTTCCCTTATATATGGTTTGATACTTCGCTGGTATCCCTCCCTTATCCCTCCGTTATCCCTCCGTATATGTATAAGGAGATAGCGACCCAATACCCTTCCATTACCCTTCTATTATCGGTGCAAGAAGCTATTTCTTCTAAGACTGGCCTCCTTCTACGGAAAACATTAATTGGCTTATTTTTAACTGGTTATGTTTCTTTTTAGGATATGATTTCTAAATCCATTCCTTATGGGATTAAAGTAAATATAAGGTCACTTGTTTATTTCTTCCGGGGTGGAAACTCTTTCATTGCCTGATAGAAAAGTTCCGTCCTGCGGTCGTTGCTGATCTTTTCTTTCTCTTGCGATATCAGTTCTTTGGCTCTCTGATATGCCTCCCTGGACATTCCAACGTGAACCCGAAACTCGTCCTCGCCCTCTCCCGAAATCAGGATAACTCTTACTAAATCGTCCATCTGTTGCATAATCTAAGTATATTTCTGGTTATCATCAGCTTCCAGGATATCATGCTGACTATTGAGATCGAATCATGGATATTGGAAACATTGAGAAAGATGAATAAGGTTGTTGACAACTTATGTCATAATTGCAAAATATTTTTTCACATGAGAAGTTTCATATGGATGGAAGAGTAATAGCTTGTAACCTTCCCTATTTGTATGACAGTTCCGAGTGAGACAAAATTATTAACCTTGTTTGGCAAAGGAACAACAATGAAACAATCAGAACGAAACATAAGAGCGAGGCAGAGGTGGCTTCAAGCTTATGAACAACTGGGTTCAGTAAGAAAAAAGCAGCTACAATTTTACTTGTAACTGCTTGTATTTTGAAAGTGATCCGGAAGAGATTCGAACTCTTGACCCACAGCTTAGAAGGCTGTTGCTCTATCCAGCTGAGCTACCGGACCCTCCTTTATTTGAGGATGCAAAAATACAGCAATTCTCAGAATAAAAAAAATTTATAAATCTGTATTTGAAGCATTCTCATAAAAAAAGCGGCATTTGCCGCTTTATATTAACTTATTATAT
>CAZRRC010000033.1:0-25608 GCA_964602395.1 uncultured Proteiniphilum sp.
TTGTAAGGTAATCGATTTTTATTCACTAAGCTTAAGAAAATCATGGTAAAAAACTTTTTCCTAAAAAGCGATAAAAGTCCAAAAAACATTCAAATTAAAAAGGACATCATCACGCATTTTATTACTTCGGGAAACGATACAATTGCGGAACTGGCAAAAGAGCTCGATTTGAGCGTCCCCACTGTCACTAAGTTTATTACCGAACTCATTGACCAGGGATTGATTGATGAATTTGGGAAAATTCACACCCCGGGCGGAAGACATCCCAGCGTATATGGTTTGAAACCTTCGTCAGCCTATTTTGTGGGAGTTGATATGAGTCGACATCATCTGAACATTGCACTGATGGATTTTACCGGCAACATTGTCAGCAACCAGATGGGTATTTCCTACACTTACGAGAACACTCCCGAGTCGTTTGATATACTGTGTGATCACATCCAAAACTTTATCGACAGAACAGGCAATCTCAAGCAGAAGATATTCAATATCAACCTCAACATTTCGGGACGCGTGAATCCTGAATCGGGGTACAGCTACAGTAGTTTTTATTTCAGCGAACATCCTGTTAGCGAAACACTTACAAGCAAGCTGAATTACAAAGTGGGGATCGACAACGACACCCGCGCCATGGCCTATGGCGAATACATGAAAGGGATGGTAGATGGAGAACAGAATGTGATTTTTGTCAACGTCTCCTGGGGGCTGGGCATCGGTATCATCATCGACGGGAAACCCTATTATGGAAAATCAGGCTTTTCGGGTGAATTTGGCCATTTTCCCATCTTCGAAAACGAAATTATTTGCCATTGCGGCAAAAAGGGATGTCTCGAAACCGAGGCTTCAGGTCTTGCTATTCACCGCATGATTCTTGAACGGGTGAGCAAAGGCGAGAGCACCATCCTCACCGAGATGGTGAAAGATATAAACGACCTCACATTGACCGATATCATCAAAGCCACCAACCTGGAAGATCCGCTTTGTATTGAAATTATGGAGGAGGTGGGCTATAAACTGGGGAAGTATATCGCCGGTCTCATCAACATATTCAACCCTGAGCTGGTGGTTATTGGAGGACAAGTAGCAGAAACAGAGGGTTTTATCATGTTACCCATTCGCAGCGCCATCAAGAAATATTCACTGAACCTGGTTAACAAAGACACCCGTATTGTGACCTCAAAGCTGAAAAATAAAGCCGGTATCATCGGTGCATGCATGTTAGCCAGAAGTCGCCTCTTCAACGAATAAGTGTTAATTTAATACCTATTTGCACTATTCAGCGTCATTTTCTCATTATTTATCCTACTTTTGCATAGTATTAATTTTGGATTATATGAGAAAAAAACATTTTGAAACATTGCAGATTCATGCAGGACAGGAACCGGACCCAACCACAGGTTCCCGCGCTGTTCCCATTTATCAAACTACCGCTTATACGTTTAAAAGCGCTGAACATGGAGCCAATTTATTTGGACTGAAAGAGTTCGGGAATATTTATACCCGATTGCAAAACCCCACGACCGACGTGTTCGAAAAGCGCATGGCCGCTCTCGAAGGAGGCGTAGGAGCCGTGGCAACCTCTTCTGGTCAGTCTGCTCAGTTTATTGCGATCCACAACCTGGCCGCTGCAGGTGATAATATCGTATCGTCCTCCTATCTATATGGGGGCACATACAATCAGTTCAAGGTGACCTTCGCCCGCATGGGCATCGAGGTACGCTTTGCAGATGGTGACGATGTAGAAAGTATTGCGTCATTGATAGACGGAAAAACAAAAGCCATCTATCTGGAAACCATCGGCAATCCCGAATACAACATTCCCGATTTTGAAGCGATTGCTGCGGTAGCGCGCAAACATGATATTCCGTTGATCGTAGACAATACGTTCGGACAAGGTGGCTATCTTTTCAACCCGATTGAATGGGGCGCCAATGTGGTCACACACTCCGCCACAAAATGGATTGGCGGCCATGGAACTTCCATGGGCGGTGTCATCATCGACGGCGGCAACTTCAACTGGGGAAATGGCAAATACCCCATGTTCAGTGAACCTTCGGAAGGATATCACGGACTTAATTTTTGGGAGGCTTTCGGTGACCAGTCCCCCTTCGGAAATATTGCATTTTCCATACGCTGCCGCGTGGAAGGATTGCGAGACCTGGGGCCTGTGAACAGCCCGTTCAACTCCTTCCTGCTTCTGCTGGGTCTGGAGACACTTTCGTTGCGTGCCGAACGAACCAATGCCAATGCACTGGAACTGGCCCGCTGGTTGGCGCAGCATCCCAAAGTGGAGAAAGTGAACTATCCAGGGCTTGAAGACAACAAGTACCACACCCTAGCAAAGAAATATCTGAAGAATGACGGATTTGGGGGAGTACTCTCCTTTTTTGTGAAGGGCGATGTATCGCAAACGGCCAGGGTGATCGACAACCTCTCCATGATCAGCCACCTGGCAAATGTGGGCGATGCCAAAACATTGATCATTCATCCCGCCAGCACCACGCACCAACAACTCTCAGATGAGGCACAGCTTGCTGCAGGGGTTTACCCCAATCTATTGCGTGTGTCACTCGGCATTGAGCACATCGAAGACATTAAAGCAGATCTCGACGAAGCATTAAAGCGTCTGTAACAGGCTACTGCAATCACAAATAATGGCAACCTTGCCCGGGTTGCCATTTTTCGTAATTGTCTATTCTGTCATTTTCTTTATCAACTCGTCATTGTCGAGCAACTGCCTAAGTTCCTGTTGCAGATCCACATTGCTCACCTCCAGATCTTCGATGGATACACGTTGCCAGATCTCTTCTACCCACCTGTTCTGGGTAACCCCAAATTCATCGATGGGCTGAAACCAGCGGAGGTACATAAAACTTTTGCGCGTCATCTTGATGTTAAGCGGATTGTCTTTTCCTTCCTGACTTTTATTGAACGAATTCAAGATCTCCTCCGTGTAAAGATCTCCATTCAGCCTGTATGTGCCGTCCACCGAGATGATGGCCCCTTTTGCGGTGGACATGAAATTCATAAACCTGCCATCTTCAAAAATCATCTTGAACATTCCGGAAGGAATCACTTTATAACCCGCTTCATCGCTGTTGTGTATCGCCTTCACCTCCCACAATCCAACAATTCGTTCCACTGCAGGGTCACTGACCGCCACCTTCTGAGCAGAACCACATCCGGCAAAAAGAGTGACAATGCCGATGAGTGCAAAAAAAGCCGTTGTTGTTTTCATACGATTAAACTAAAAAGTTGGACACCATAACCTTCTACAATGATAATACTTTTTCGGGAGATTTGTGGTATAAAAATGAGATTTTATTAAATTTCTGAAAAAGGGCTGTCAATGATTGCCTTTTAGGCTGAAAACCGCTATTTTTGCTGTCGATCGGAAATTTACAGTGAGATGAAAATAAACTTTAAAGAGCGCACACCCCAACTGATTGCCATCATTGGCGTGCTCGCAGTGGTATTGGTTATCGTGATAGGCTTTCTCCTCTCAAAAAATGCAACGATAGATGAAATGCAACAGCAGTTCTCCGTCGACAAACAGGAGTTGGAAGATGAGTATGAGGCAATTTCATTGCAATATGAGGGATTCAAGTTCAGCGTACAGAACGACTCGCTCCTCTTCAAGCTCGAGAATGAGCAGGCCAAAGTACTGCGCCTGCAGGAAGAGTTGCGCATGACAAAAGCTACCGATCAGGCTGAAATAAAACGGTTAAAGGATGAACTGGCTACCTTACGAAAAATACTTCGCAACTACATTCAACAGATCGATTCATTGAACAGGCTCAACGAAGAACTGCGAGCCGAGAACAAGCAGATCACACAACGATACCGGCAGACGAGCCAGACCCTCAACCAGGTATCGCAGGAGAAAGAAAAGCTCTCGGAGAAGGTATCTCTGGCAGCACAGCTTGTGGCCACTAACATAGGAGCCAAAGCAGTGAACGACAGAGGGCGCGATCAAACCAGGCTGAGCCGGAGCACCCAATTTATGGTTTCCTTCACCATTGCCCGCAACATCACCACCGAGCCGGGCGAGCGGGAGGTGTTTGTGCGCATCATGACACCCGACGGGAGCGTTCTCTCCAAAAGTGCATCCCACACCTTTCCTTACGAAAACGGAGAAATCAGGTATTCTATGAAGCGTATTGTGGAATATGGCGGAGAAGAGATTCCGGTAACCATGTACTGGGATATAGAGGAGTTTCTGATGCCAGGCACCTACAAGGTAGACATTTTTGCAGATGGATACCATATTGGTTCACACAGTTTCTCTATGCAGGAATAAAATATGGATCTACCCGTTTTATTGGTTCTCTCGATCATCCTCCTCGCGGTCTTTTTCTTCATATGGGGAAAAGTGAGGTCCGACATTGTTGCGCTCTCTGTGGTCGTCCTGCTGGTTGTAACGGGCATTCTTACACCCGGTGAAGGCTTGTCGGGCTTTTCAAACCCGGTGGTCATCATGATGGCTTCTCTCTTTATAGTGGGTGGAGGAATATTCCAAACCGGGCTTGCCAAGATGATCAGTGCACGCATTCTGCGGTTAGCCGGAAAAAGCGAGTTCAAATTATTCCTCCTGGTGATGTTGGTTACCGGATTTATCGGGGGGTTAATCAGCAACACTGGCACGGTAGCTGTAATGCTCCCAATCGTCATGAGCCTTGCTACAGAGGCCAAAACCAATGCACGCCGCTTTCTGATGCCAATGGCTTTTGCCAGCAGCCTGGGACTGCTCACCCTCATCAGTACACCCCCCAACCTGATCATCAACGACACCCTGATAAGCGGCGGGGTTACGGAACTCTCATTCTTTTCCTTCCTGCCGGTGGGTCTGATCACGCTGGCGTTGGGTATCATATTGCTCTGGCCCCTCAGCAAGCTGCTCACCTCAGGAAAAGAGAAAAAGGAGCTATCGGAGCAAAAATCCAAATCATTGAATCAGATCGTTTCCGAATACCAGCTCGCGGACAATCTCTATAGGGTAAATATAGGCAAACAATCACCTTTCATTGGCAAGTCACTTCAGGAGCTGAATATTACAAGCAGATACAACGTAAGCATCCTTGAAATAAGAAGAGTTCAGACCCGAAAACGCTTTCTTAAAACGGTAGACATGAAGCTTGCCGGCCCCTCAAGCACCATACAGGAGAATGACCTGCTCTACGTCTTCGGCAACATCAGTGATATCACCACCTTCGCAGAAGACAACGACCTCACGCTGACTGACACCCAGGAGACCGAAGATGGCAAAAGCACCTTGTCTGTATCTCAGACAGGAGGGCTGGAATTCGACAAGATCGGTATTGCCGAGGTCGTACTCATGTCGGGCTCGAAGCTAATCAATAAGCTGGTAAAAGAATCGAATTTCCGCCAGCTCTACAATGTAAATATTCTCGGCCTACGTCGCAAAAATGATTACATTCTGCGGAATGTGAAAGATGTAAAACTGCATTCGGGTGACCTGCTGCTGGTGCAGGGCAAGTGGAAAGATATTGAGCAGCTGACATACGAAACTTCGGAATGGGTGGTTGTGGGACAGCCCATGGAGAATGCCTTGAAGGTACCCCGCGACCACAAGGCTCCCACTGCGGCCATCATCATGATACTCATGATTCTTGCGATGGTATTCAACATACTTCCCACGGTTATTTCTGCCATGGTTGCCGCGATCCTGATGATCATAACCGGCTGTTTCCGAAACGTGGAGGCGGCCTATAAATCAATCAACTGGGAGAGTGTATTCCTTTTTGCGGGGATGTTTTCACTGGGAGTGGCCATGGAAAAAACCGGTGCCTCTAACCTTATCGCTAAGGGGATGGCGGAAAGTTTGAGCCAGCATGGCCCGGGGATGGTACTCGCTGGCATCTATATTGCCACCTCCATACTCACGCTCTTCATCAGCAATACAGCCACAGCTGTTCTCTTTGCCCCCATAGCATTTCAAACGGCCTTGTCTATTGGCGCGAGCCCCTACCCCTTCCTGTTTGCTGTGGCTGTGGCAGCGAGTATGTGCTTTGCCAGTCCCTTTTCCACACCCCCCAATGCGTTGGTGATGGCTGCCGGAAGATATAAATTTAGCGATTATGTAAAAGTGGGGCTTCCTTTACAGCTTATCGTGGGTGTGGCGATGATTGTGGTACTGCCACTTTTGTTTCCGTTTTAGTGATAGAGCGGAAGCCATAACCTGGTTGCAGCAAGCGAGGTGCTCAGGACTATCCGATCATTTCCAGAAATGTCTGTTCATCGATGATCTTAATACCTAGCTTTTCGGCTTTAGCCAGCTTCGCGGGGCCCATGTTCTCACCGGCTAGGATGTAGTCTGTGCTCTTCGATACCGATCCGCTGTTTCTGCCGCCGTGCTGCTGAATCATCGCTTTATACGCATCGCGTGAATGGAGGTTGAAGGTACCGCTGATCACGAAAGTAAGCTCTTTCAGCTTATCGCTCTGCGCCGCCAGCATCTCCTCATTCAGTTTAAACTGCAAGCCGTTCATTCGAAGACGTTCCACAAAATCGGTGAACTTCGGATTACTAAAATATTCCGTCACACTGCTTGCGATGCGCTCACCAATCTCCTCTACCAACATCAGCTCCTCCACTGTGGCTACAGCAAGGGCATCGATGTCGGGAAACGCATGGGCTAGTTTTTGTGCGACTGTTTCTCCCACAAAACGAATGCCCAGGGCAAAAAGTACCCGCTCGTAGGGAACCGACTTTGATTGTTCGATGCTGGCCAGCAGGTTGCGGGCGCTGGTCTCGGCCCATCGTTCCAGACCGACGAGATCTTCAAAGCGCAAGTTGTACAGATCGGCTGCATCGTGAATAAGCTCCTTGTCGTACAGTAAGGAGATGGTCTCCGGTCCAATGGTGATGTTCATCGCCTTGCGGGTAACAAAATGCTCAATCCGCCCTTTAATCTGCGGGGGACACCCCTGGGAGTTGGGACAATAGTGCACCGCCTCATCCTCGTTGCGCACCAGCGGACTCTGGCAGTCGGGGCAATATCGGGCAAACGTAATCTTATCACCTATCAGGAAGCGTGCCTCCTTGTCCACACCAGCAATCTTGGGAATGATCTCTCCTCCCTTTTCCACAAAAACCATGTCACCGATATGCAGGTCGAGGGCATTGATGGCGTCCTCGTTGTAGAGCGATGCTCGTTTCACTGTCGTACCCGACAACAATACCGGTTCCAGGTTTGCCACCGGCGTCACAGCTCCGGTGCGGCCTACCTGCCAGGAGACCGACTCGAGCCGCGTCACCGCCTGCTCAGCATTGAACTTAAAGGCGATGGACCAGCGGGGAAACTTAGAGGTACTTCCCAGGTTGCGTTGCTGCCTGAGGGAGTCCACCTTCAGCACCACCCCGTCGGTGGTCACCGGAAGGGTCTTTCGCTCCACATCCCACTTTCGCAGAAAAGCGAAGATCTCTTCGAGGCTTTGGCACTTCTGCATCGACCGGGAAACATGGAATCCCCATCCACGGGCGATGCTCATATTGTGGAAATGACTGTCGGTGGGTAGTTCTTCACCCAGCATGTGATAGATGTATGACTCCAGCTTGCGGGAAGCTACCACGCGCGAGTCCTGCATCTTCAAGGTACCCGATGCGGCGTTGCGCGGATTGGCGAAGAGGAGTTCTTCCTGCTCCTCCCTCTCCCTGTTCAGTGCATCGAAGGAGCGCCAGGGCATCACGATTTCACCTCGCAGCTCCACGTATGAGGGTAGATCGTCTCCTTTCAGAATCAATGGCACATTCCGGATGGTGCGCACATTGGCGGTCACATCGTCCCCCTTCTTCCCATCGCCCCGCGTGACAGCACGACTCAGGCGTCCATTTTCGTAGTGCAAAGAGATGGAGGTACCGTCGTATTTCAACTCGCACACGATCTCGAACTCCTCGTTCAACGAACGTTTCACCCGATTGTAAAAATCAGCGACCTCCTCTTCGGAGTAGGTATTTTGCAGCGAGAGCATGGAATAACGGTGCGTCACCTGGGTGAAGCTCTTGTTGATATCGCTCCCCACACGCAGGGTGGGTGAATTGGGATCGTGCCATTCAGGATGCTGTGCTTCCAGCTCAATCAGCTCCTTCATCAGCCGGTCGAACTCCCTATCTGAAATGAGGGGTTGCGACAACACATAGTAATGGTAGTTGTAGTCGTGAAGCTGTTGTCGCAGTGATTCTATTCTTTGTTGAGTTGAGTCCATTTGCTTACAAAATTAGGAAAAAGTGGCAAGAGATAAAAACATTACCGTCAAACCTGCATACCCGAAGTGTGGAGCGCTGGTTACGCTGTTTACTGGAAAAACTGCATCCAGGGATAGCGGGCAGTTCGTTTCCTGGGTCTGGAAAAATTATCGATGGAGAGCGACACGTTGAGAGCTTGTTCAAAAAGCAGATTCCCTTCCGAGAAATGCAGGTTACAGTTTAACCGGGCTGAGACCCGTTCCGTTTCCATCACGTTCACATACCACTTGCTCTGCAGGTAGGTGTTGCCCCGCAGAAAGGGATTGCCCCAGTACAACTCTGTACCGTATTCCGGATATAACCGCATGCGTTTATCGCCCCTGTAAAACGTATTCTCTGTACCGATGCCCCAGAACTCGGCATCGGCCCGGGCCACGAAACCCAACGGAATGTAACTGACATCTGCCTTGCGATCGCGTTCTTTTCCGGTAAGAATACCGGCTGAGAGCAACCCTTTCAGGCTGTTTCCCGATTCATATGCAATACCGGCCGAGGCCATCAGCTGCATATGCTCACTGACACCAAAATAGGGGATGGCAGTCAGCGTATTGGCATAATGAAAGAGGTAAGACTGAAAATCAGCGAAGAAGAGGCCCTTTGTAACTTTCCCCGACGAGCCCAAGAAGAAGCTTTCACGCGTTTCGGGGGTAGCGTAGCCGGTCCAGTCCATCCAGAGGTTAAAAAAGTTCTGCTCACCGCCTATCTGCCAGAAAAGGCCCTGCATGAGAGGCATGAAGTTACTCACCGAATCACAGTAGAAGAAGTCGGAATAATTATGCAAAGTCTCATTGCTCGAAAACGATCCTGCACGGAAGAGCACATGGTCTGTTTCGTACTGGTAATAGAGTACCAACTCAGCCTTGTCTACCACTTCGTCGGTACCGGGAATCTTGAGCAGGTTCAACCCACCATAGAGGGTGTGCGCCGTGTTCCAGGTGATGCCACCCAGAGGCTGCAACCAGATGCCATGCATGGTTTGGGCATCGGTAAAAGATGATTTCTTATACTCCTGGTTATCGAAAAAATATTCAAAACCCAGCTTCCATCGAACCTCTTGCGCCTGAAGGGAAAGTATGGAACAGAGAGCCATAATCAGGTAAACAACTTTGCTTCGCATATCCGGCATGATTTAGGGTAGTAAAGATACATCAAAATTGCTAAATCTTACGGTCTTTCCACTTGTCACTTCGTAGATAGATGAAAGAGAGAATGATTAGAAACGACCAGTACACATGCTCGGTGGTCCATGCTGCCGCCACAGAGGCCCGCAGGTGAATGATGATGAGCCACATGTAGAAAACATAAAACAGCAGGGTGAAAATTTCAAACCGGAGGGCAGTACGGGTATTGCCCGTTCCGGAGACTGCACTAAAGAGAACGGTACCCACACTATAGAGAGGCAGAGAGGTAATGAGCACGTACAAAGGCAACACAGTATCCTGTATCAGTGTCGGGTCGTCGGTATATATATGAATCATAGCGCGGGGAAAAACGGAAACAATAATCACAACCGCAGTCATCACCCCCAAGCTGATGAGCGAAAGCCGTCGGATAAGGGCGGTGACCAGCTCGCTTTTGCCTGCACCGATGGTGTTGCTCACCATGGTGCTGGTAGTGGAGCCTATAGCATGAGAAGGAATGGTGAAGATGGTGTAGAAGCTGCGCACAATGTTGGTTACTGCCAAAGAACGCTCACCCATATAGTTTTCAATGAACAGGAAGAAAAGCATCCAGGTACCTATCGAAAACAGATACTGTACCATCATGAAGAGAGAGATATCGAGTACTCTTTTGATGACCTGCCACTGAAAACGAATCTTTGTAAATCCATACTTCTGCGTGTCAACCCGCTTCCGGGTATAAAAGAAGAAGAAAAGAGTGGAGGAGAACTCCGCGATAACCGAGGCGATGGCAGCACCAGCCATGCCCATCTCCGGCATACCCAAGTTCCCGAATATAAGTCCATAGTCGAACACCACATTTACCAGTGCCATCACAACTGCATTGATTGTAAGCACTTTTGTTCGCGCTATGCCGATGTAAAATGCCCGAAACATCACATTAACAAATGCGAAGACAAGACCAAACACGCGCCACTCGAGATACTCCGTAACGGCACTGGCCACGTCGGCAGACTCAAACAGGGAGGGCAACCAGGCTACGGCGCCATAGCGCAAGAGCGGGATGAGCAGCAGGGCCGGAATAAGCAAGAAGAGAGAGCCCTGTATCACAATATCGCCTATCTGGCTATAGTTGGCCTCCCCGTTACGGCGTCCAATCAGTATCTGGCTACCCATACTAAAGCCAAAACCCAGCGTATATAAGGCGATATAGATAATTCCAGCCAGGGCCGACGCACCCAGTTCCACTTCTCCCACACGTCCAAGAAAAGCGGTATCAATCACCTGTATCAAGTTCTGCGCCAGCAGACTCAGCAGGATAGGCGTACTTATTTTTACAATGTGCCGGCTAGAATACACATCATTGTGCAATAAACCGCCGATGGAATAATCAATCGGCGGTTTGTAAATTTGACTATTTTGCTATTATTTAATGCGATTGGTCTTCTCATCTAGGTTGATGACCGTGGGCTGGAACACCCTGGCCTCTTCTAGCGGCATGACCGCGTAACTCATGATGATGACCACATCGCCCTTCTGTACTTTTCGCGCTGCGGCCCCATTCAGACAAATGATACCCGTTCCGCGCTCACCGCGGATCACGTATGTCTCAAAGCGTTCGCCGTTGTTATTGTTCACCACTGCCACCTTCTCGTGAACAAACATGTTTGCAGCTTCAATCAGCTCCTCGTCGATGGTAATGCTCCCCTCATAATTGAGGTTGGCATCGGTGACCGTAGCCCTGTGTATTTTGGATTTTAATATCTCTACCCACATAAAATTATTTGTATCTGATGTTGTCTATCAAACGAACCGCACCACAAAAAACGGCAATGCACCCTACCACGCTGTCAGCATGTTCCCACGAAGAAACGAGCTGTAGAGATTCGCCATCTACAATTTCAAAATATTCTACCTGTAACTCCGACACCTCGTTGACACGATCAATGACCCAATCGGTTAATTTATCTGGCGTGGTGGTCTCAACCAACGCCCTGCTTTCGTTGAGCACCCGGTAAATGTTTGCAGCTTCAATTCTCTGCTGTTCCGTAAGAAGTTGGTTGCGGCTGCTCATTGCCAGTCCATCCGACTCCCTCACAATGGGAACAGGAACAATCTGTACAGGCAGTCGCAGCTGTTTCACCATCGCTTGTATGATGGCCAGCTGTTGAAAATCTTTCTCACCAAAGTAGGCTCTGTCGGGTTTGGTGAAAGCAAACAGTTTGCTCACTACCTGGGCCACACCATTGAAATGACCAGGTCGGTAGCGACCTTCCATCACCTTATCAAGCAGGCCAAAATCAAAAAGACGGCTGTCGGGTTCCGGATAGATCTCCTCCACAGAAGGGGCAAACAGCACATCGGCATCAACCTGAGTCAGCAGCTGGCTGTCCTCCTCCAGGTTACACGGGTAGCGCTGCAGGTCCTCCTTGTTGTTAAATTGTGTGGGATTCACGAAAATACTGACCACACATACATCGTTTTCTGAAGCACATAATTTTACCAGCCTGAGATGTCCTGCATGCAGGGCACCCATCGTGGGCACAAACCCAATTGTTTTACCTTCCCCGCGCAATTGTCGTAACAACGCCTCTAGGTGGGATACCGTATGAATGATCTCCATTTGTCTGTTTTAGACTGCAAAGCAACAAAATATTTGCCACATAGAGAAACCATTTTGCATTATTTTACGCAAAAAAAGGAACACAAAAGCCTATTTAAACCTGACTGTCAACTTCTTATAAAATATACGCGGTTTTATTTTGTAATTATCCGGATTTTTTTTATTATCTTTGTACTCAAATTAAGATAATTAGCTTCATGTCTCAGAAAAAAATTTTGTACATCTCCCAGGAAATCTATCCTTATCTCGACGAAAACCCTATTTCGAATACTTCACGTTTTCTTCCCCAAGCCATCCAGGAAAAAGGAAAAGAAATTCGTGCTTTCATGCCCAAATATGGCAACATCAATGAACGCCGTAACCAGTTGCATGAGGTGATTCGTCTCTCGGGGATGAACCTCATCATTGATGACTCCGACCATTCGTTGATTATCAAGGTAGCCTCCATTCAGGCTGCACGTATGCAGGTGTATTTCATCGACAACGAAGATTTTTTTCAAAACCGCGAAACGCTGGTCGACAAAAACGGGGAGGAATATGACGACAACGATGAACGCAGCATTTTCTTTGTGCGCGGCGTGATGGAAACCATCAAGAAACTGCGTTGGGTACCCGATGTCATTCACTGCCACGGATGGTTTACAGCCCTGGCACCGCTCTATATCAAACGGGGCTATGCCGATGATCCCTGCTTCAAGAATGCCAAAGTGGTCTATTCGCTGTTCGATGAGTCATTTCAAAAACCATTCAACCAGAATACAGCCGATAAACTCCGCTTTGAAGGGATCGGCGATACGGAAATTGAAAAGGTGAAAAGCAGGGGCATCATGGATTATGTGAACCTGATGAAGCTTGCGGTAGATTATTCCGACGGCATTGTGCAGGGCAGCCAGCATATTGATCCCGAAGTGGAAAAGTATGTGATACAGCAGAACGTGCCATTCGTTCCCTATCATGCCGAATTTGACGAAAGTGCGGAGGCCATCAATACTCTCTATGATAAAATTGATGCTTGAGCAACTATCCACAGGCACGATTCCTTTTTTTTACTTTAGCTAAACCCAAATATCATTAAAAAAGAGAAGAAAGCATTTCAACATCTTTCATTTGAATGTTTTTTTTTGGATATTTGCGGGTCTAAATCAAACTACTTGAAACGAATGAAGCGCAAATCCTTAATAAACGGGCTATTCCTGATCTTTGCAGCGATGCTCACCTTCTCCTGTAACGACACGCTCGATCAGGTTGGATTTACCATACAGCCCGGCAAGGACCGGCTGGAACTGGGGGTGGACACACTCAATATGCAAGCACGTACTGTGCAGGTTGATTCGGTGTACAACAGAACCAAATACCCGGTATTGGGTGAATACAAGGATCCCATATTCGGCACTATCCGATCCTCCTACATGGGTGAATTTTACTTTCCCGAAGGTGCCGGTTTTAAGGAAGGGGCACAGATTGACTCTGTGCGCGTAATTGCGTCCTACACCACCATGATGGGAGACTCGCTTGCACCCATGGAGTTGTCGGTCTACGGGATAAACAAGTCACTCAAAGGAGCGGCCAATTACACCCACATCGATCCTGCGGGATACGCCGACCTGTCGACACCTCTGGGCTCACAGGTATTCACGGGCAAGAACTCCACCTATAGAACCGTTTCCTACACTTCATCCGATTATTCCACTGTCACTTACAACGTATATGACATCATCGTAATGCTTCCCAAAGCGTTGGGTGAAACCTTCCTCAACGAATACAAGAAGCCGGGACATGGAAAGATGGTGAACGCCGATACCTTCCGTGAGTTTTTCAGGGGATTGTATTTTGCCACTACCTTCGGTAACAGCACTATCGTCAACGTGGACGCGACATCGCTGTATGTACATTATCGTTATCTCGATAAAAACGGCTCCTCTACAAATCAGGACACCATCCGCACCGACGCGCTCACCTTGAAAATCACACCGGAGGTGAGCCAGCTCAACTACATTCAAAACAACAACCAACAGTTACTGAACGAGAACGACATACACACCTACGTAAAAAGTCCCGCGGGCGTAAACACAGAAATTACTTTCCCGCTCTCTGAAGTACACGATAAGATTAAATCGCAGGCATTGAACCTGGCCAATTTCACCGTGTACGCGATGCCGGAGGCCAGCGAAAACCCGATGGTGAAGATCAGCCCACCCGACTATCTCTTGTTGATCAATAAAGACTCATTAAACGGTTTCTTTGAACAACGTAAACTTATCGACAATGTGACCAGCTTTATCTCATCGAAGTTCGATGCAACCACTTATTCCTACCAGTTCAGTAACATCTCCACGATGATCAACCACTACAACCAGGAACATGAAGGTGCTGCTTTCGATCTGGTCTACTATCTTGTTCCAGTAAATGCGACCTACACCACTACGCAACAGAGCTACTACTCTCAGGCTACCAGTGTGCTCACAGCGTTGCACAACCAGATGTGGCCCAATGCGGCCATGCTCGACAAAAGGGAGGGAAACCTGAAGCTGGAATTAATATTCAGTAATTTTTAGAGGGTAGGATCAAGTTATTCCAAAATGTGTCTCATATGCTCCTTTTCTTGTTTGATTTTTTCAAGCACTTATATCTCTGTCTCATCTTCTTCTTTGTCTAAAATTGAGATGACAGGTGCCCTTTTTGTCATTCTTGTAATTTTATTCCTCACTTTGATTCCCAAGGGAATATTGATTTTGTACGCATGGCGCAAATCGGGAGAAAATCATCAGGAAGTAAACAAAGAGACCATTTCTAGAGAAACGGAGCCCAAAATAGACCTTTACTTCGAAGAAATTCGCGAGCTCGCCATAAACAACGATCCCCTGTTTCTGAAACGATTCACAGAAGTATATTCCGATTTTACCAGGCGGCTACTACAAAAACACCCAGAATTGTTGAAATCGGAATTGTCGCTTTGCGCAATGATCTTTCTAAACTTCTCTTCAAAAGAAATTGCCGAGTATACCTTTATTCAGCACCGCTCGGTACAGACCAACAAAAGTCGACTCCGGAAAAAAATGCAACTCACATCCTCTACAGATCTCTATAAGTACATCAGATCATTTTTTTGATGCATACTGCAATCTAATACCACAACCTAAAGAGCAACCATTGCGTTGAAAAATCATACTACTTGCATATCTGACTCAATATGTGGAGATTAAACTCCATGTATAGTATGTCTGTAGCACCTTATTTGCGCCATTTTATGGGGTTGTAGTATGAAATAGAGAATTCTATCGTATCGGTGTTGTAGCCAATCAAAAGTATATTTTATCAGAATATCCGACCTTTGCACTCGTTTTTGCAGTGACAATTTTTCTGACACATTATATCATTTATGACAGAATCTTCATTTTTTCTTGTCGTCCTACTGGCAGGAATAACGCTTGTAGCAGTAGGGCTAGGAGTAGCATTGTTGATTTCTCCCAGATCAATCAACTTCCAGAAAGGAGAACCCTACGAGTGTGGGCTTCCCACACGCGGTACATCGTGGATGCAGTTCAGGGTGGGTTATTACTTGTACGCAATCCTGTTTCTGATGTTCGATGTGGAAATCATCTTTTTGTATCCTTGGGCTACCATCGTTCGCAGCCTGGGAATAACTGGACTGGTAAGTATCCTCATGTTTATTATAATTCTGAGCCTGGGACTCGCCTACGCATGGAAGAAAGGAGTATTGGAATGGAAGTCAACGACGTCAAAATAAAAGCATTTCCGGCCGAAGAGTTCAAAGACAACGACACGCTGCAACGCTATATTGATGAACTAAAAGAGGCAGGTGGCAGCGTGATCGTGGGCAAACTCGACCAGCTGATAAACTGGGGACGCGCCAACTCACTCTGGCCCATTGCCTTTGCCACAAGCTGCTGTGGTATTGAGTTCATGGCTGCAGCGGCGGCACATTACGACCTTTCCCGCTTCGGGATGGAGGTCACCCGCAACAGTCCCCGCCAGGCCGATGTGATGGTTGTGGCCGGCACCATCGTGAACAAGATGGCGCCCCTACTCCGCAGGGTGTATGACCAGATGGCAGAACCAAAATATGTGGTGGCCATGGGTGCCTGCTCCATATCGGGAGGCCCTTTTTTGAATTCCTACAACGTAATACAGGGTGTAGACCGGATTGTACCGGTGGATGTGTACATCCCGGGATGCCCACCGCGTCCTGAATCATTGTTCTACGGGCTGTTGCAGCTACAAAGGAAAGTAAAGATTGAGCGGTTTTTTGGCAACAAAAGGATCAAAAGAAACTATCGCTCCGAAACACTGATTCATCCCGAAACAGGAGAAACCATTGATCCGAAGATTGATTTTGACAATGAATGATCGGGAAGCTTAAGACACAGAAATGAAGGAAATTACACAAATCATACAAGAAATCGCGCCTGATGCACAGATAGAAGCACGGCAAAGGCTTACCGTCACCGTGAGGCCAGATCAGCTGCACCCCGTGATAGAAGCACTTCGCCAAAACGAAACGCTTTGTTTCGACTATCTGATCAGCCTTGCCGGAATGGACTGGGGTGACCGGCTGGGAGCGATCTACCAATTCTCCGCAACGACCGACCTCACGCAGGAGGTGATTGTCATTACCGCCACGGCCGACCGCAACAATCCACTACTCTATTCGGTCACAGATATTTACGGGACAGCTCACCTGAACGAGCGGGAAATATATGCCTTGTACGGCATACGTTTTATCAACAATCCCGATATGCGTCGTTTCCTGTTGAACGATCAGTGGAAAGGATTTCCGTTCAGGAAGGACTACATTCATGATCCCAAGCTAAATCCTGAGACCGTGGTCAGCAGCGAGATCATCGATATAGCGCCCCGCATCATGGAAAAAGAAGGAGGGGAACTGATTGAAGAAAATGTGGCTGTCTTCGAAGAGGAGGACTACATCGTGAACATCGGCCCCCAACATCCCTCCACACACGGTGTGATGCACTTTAGAACATCGCTCGACGGAGAGATCGTAAAAAAAATAGATGTGCACAGCGGGTATATCCACCGCGGAATTGAGAAGTTGTGTGAAAACATGACATACCCCCAGATGCTGCACCTGACAGACCGCCTCGACTACCTCTCGGCCAACATCAATCGCCATGCCCTCTGCATGTGCATTGAGAAGGCAGCAGAAATAGAGGTGCCTGAACGAGCGCAGTATATCCGCACTATCATGGATGAGTTGCAACGTATTAGCTCGCACCTGCTTGCCTGGGCCACACATTGTAACGACTTGGGTGCGACCACTGCGTTCATTTACGGTATGCGCGAAAGAGAACACATTCTTGATATTTTCGACAAAACCTGCGGTGGCCGGCTCATCGTCAACCAAAATGTGGTGGGTGGGGTCATGTTCGACCTATATCCAGACTTCCAAAAAGATATAAAAGCATTCATCCCTTATATGCGCGGGAGGCTGAAGGAGTATGACAATTTCTTTTCACACAATGCCATTGCCCTGGGGCGCATGGTGCATATCGGATATCTGAGCCGCAAGGATGCCATCAGCTACGGTGTCACCGGTCCCGCCGGAAGAGCCTCAGGGTGGTCATGCGATGTACGCAAGTACAAACCCTATGCGCTGTATGACCGCGTGGAGTTCAAAGAAATTATTCGTACCGAAGGAGATTCTTATGCACGCTATCTGAACAGGCTCGACGAAATAGCCGAGTCACTTCACATCATTGAACAGCTGATCGACAACATTCCCTCCGGCGAGATATGCGCCAAAGTGAAGCCAATCATCCGTATTCCCGCAGGACAATTCTTTCAAAGTGTAGAAACGGGAAAAGGCGAGTTTGGAGTGTTCATTGAGAGTGGTGGTGACAAAAACCCTTACCGTGTAAAATTCCGGTCTCCTTCGCTGTCGGCTGTTTCAGTAATCCCCTTGATCAGCAAGGGAGCATTTCTTTCAGACCTCATCGGTATAACCGGATCCATGGACTTTGTGATCCCCGACATCGACCGGTAAAAACAGATAACAACTATAAATAAAGGAAATTAAATCGATTGAAAACGATGCTGATCTATTCACAACCCCTGGAGCTGACAAAACTTCTTGCGGCAGTTGACAATTTCTTACAGGGTAACCTCACCCCGGGTTGGGCTGTCCTGGTGAAAGGCATATTGGTGGGCATTCTACTCCTCGCGGTGTATGCCCTCATTGCACTGGCGTTGATTTACATTGAGCGCAAGGTGGCCGCATTCTTCCAGGCACGGCTGGGTCCTAACAGACTGGGCAAGTATGGCGTCATCCAGTCACTGGCCGACATGATCAAGATTTTGATCAAGGAGGTCATCCATATAAATAAAGCAGATAAACTGCTGTTTTTTGTCGCTCCCTTTTTTGTGATCGTAGCTTCTGTACTTGCTTTTGGTGCACTTCCCTTTGGAATAAACCTGCACGCGCTCGATTTTAATATCGGGGTTTTCTATCTGCTGGCTGTATCATCGCTGGGTATCATCGGCATATTGCTGGCGGGATGGTCGAGCAACAACAAATATTCCATGATTGGCGCCATGCGCAGCGGTGCCCAGTTTATCAGTTACGAGCTCTCGGCCGGATTTTCCCTGATGACCATCGTAGTGCTGAGCGGGAGTATGCAGTTCTCTGAGATCATTGATAGTCAGCGCTATTGCTGGAACCTGTTCAACGGACACCTACCAGCGATGATTGCGTTTGTCATCTACCTGGTCTCCGGACATGCCGAAACCAACAGAGGTCCCTTCGACCTTCCTGAGGCCGAATCGGAACTCACCGCAGGCTATCACACCGAATACTCCGGACTGCAGTTCGGCTTTTTCTACCTGTCGGAATATCTCAACATGTTCATCGTAGCCGCCGTAGCCGCCACAGTTTTCCTGGGAGGATGGATGCCTGTGCAAATAAATGGCTGGGAAGCTTTCAACCAGGCAATGTGGTATATCCCTTCCTGGGCATGGTTCTTCGGAAAAGCGGGTTTGCTGATGTTTCTCAGTTTGTGGGTGCGCTGGTCTTTTCCAAGACTGCGTATCGACCTGCTGCTGAATCTGGAATGGAAATACCTACTGCCCATCAACCTGGTAAACCTGCTGGTAATGGTGGTGGTGGTCCTGTCGGGATTCACACTGACAGAGCTTTTTCCGGCTCTGTTCGGTAAATAATGTATTGCTCCAATAGCGTATCACACTAATAATAATATGAAGTTTATAAAATATATCGGAGGTATCTTCACCGCCCTAAGGTCGCTCGCAGGGGGAATGATCGTCACCTGGAAGGAGCTGATGACCCCCAAGGTCACGATGCAGTATCCGGAAAATAGAAAAACGCTGGTCATCTCAGACCGCTGGCGTTCGGAGCTGATTATGCCCCACGATGAAAATAACGAACATGCCTGTACTGCCTGCGGTATTTGTATGATGAACTGTCCGAATGGCACCATCAAGGTGATCTCTTCGTCGATAGACACCGAAGATGGCAAAAAAAAGAAGATTCTGGATAAGCACCTCTGGAATTACGGAAGCTGCACCTTCTGCAATCTGTGCGTAATTAGTTGCCCCTCGAATGCCATTGTCTTCAACAACGACTTTGAGGGAGCCGTTTTCGACAGAAGCAAGCTTTTGCACCGGCTCAATCATGAAGGATCGAAGCTGCGCGAAAAAAAGAAGGAATCACCTGCAACCGCCACCAACGCAACCGCAAAAAAAGAAAATAAAGAAGCATGACGGAACAAATAATTTTTTATCTCCTGGCCATCGCGATCACAACCTTTTCAATTATGGCAGTGACAAGCAAACGGATCGTCCGTTCGGCTACCTACCTGCTGTTTGTATTACTGGCCACAGCCGGACTCTACATGCTGCTGGGTTATTATTTCCTATTTGCCGTGCAAATATCGGTCTATGCCGGCGGAATCATGGTACTGTTTATCATGGCTATCTTTCTTACCCACAAACCGGGAAAAAACGTCAGTGTCAGAAGGGGCTGGAGATTTGGCTCATCGCTGCTGCTATCGGTTGCGGGGCTCTTGCTTTGTGGCAACATTATCCTGAACAATGCCATCGGGATATATCAATTTAAGGAAAAAGAGGAACTGACCATGCAACAGATCGGAACGGCCATGCTGGGAACGGGAAAACAACAGTACCTGCTCTCCTTCGAGATGATGAGTATTCTGTTGCTTGCCTGCATCGTGGGTGCCATCCTGATTGCCCGGAAAACGAAGACAGAGAAGAATGAACCAAACGAGACGGAACTATAAATATGGGAGAATTATTGATTAATAATGCAGGAGTGCCTGTGCTGGCTTATCAGCTGGTGAGCCTGATCATGTTTTTTGCCGGTATCTACGGCTTCTTCACCCGCAAGAACTTAATGATGATGCTGATTGCTGTGGAGCTGATACTCAATGCCGCCGATATTAATTTTGCGGTATTCAACCGGTATCTTTTTCCCGGCGAGATGGACGGGATGTTTTTTGCGCTGTTCACTATTGCCATTGCGGCTTGTGAGACTGCGGTAGCCATCGCCATTATCATCAATTTGTACCGCAATTTTGGAAATGCGGATGTGGATAACCTCAAGAATATGAAAGGATAGACGCATGGAATATACATTAATGATACTACTTCTACCCCTGGCCTCCTTCGTGCTTTTGGGTCTGTTGAGCAACAAACTGAGTCATAAGACATCGGGGATAATCGGAACGGGAAGCCTCCTGATGGTGGCACTGCTCTCCTTTTATGCAGCAGGGGAGTACTTCACGACACAAAAAGCCGATGCTGTTTTTCAAACACTGGTGCCGCTGAACGTGCCCTGGCTCAATATGGGTGACAATCTACATATCGATATGGGAATCCTACTCGATCCGATTTCGGTGATGATGCTGGTGGTGATCTCTACCGTCTCGCTGATGGTTCACATATACAGCCTGGGTTACATGAAAGGAGAAAAGGGATTTCAGCGTTACTACGCCTTCCTGTCTCTCTTTACTTTCTCAATGATGGGATTGGTATTGTCGACCAATATTTTTCAGATGTACATCTTCTGGGAGCTAGTGGGTGTCTCCTCCTACCTGCTTATTGGTTTCTATTATACAAAACCGGCTGCCGTGGCGGCTTCCAAAAAAGCATTTATCGTGACCCGCTTTGCCGACATGTTTTTTCTGATCGGCATCCTGGTACTCTCCTACTATACGCAGACCTTTGATTTTGGCACGCTCACATCGGGCAACAGCACTGTTTTTCAACAGGCTGCTTCAGCACAGTTTCTGGGAGCTTCGGCACTGGTATGGGCCATGGCACTAATCTTTATCGGCGGCGCCGGTAAGTCGGCCATGTTCCCCCTGCATATCTGGCTACCCGATGCAATGGAGGGTCCTACTCCAGTATCGGCACTGATCCATGCAGCCACCATGGTGGTTGCGGGCGTCTATCTGGTGGCGCGGCTCTTCCCCATCTATGTACTGTTCACGCCAGAAGTACTACAAGGAATTGCTTATGTGGGTGCCTTTACATCGATGTTTGCTGCAGCCATTGCCATCGTACAGACCGACATCAAACGGGTACTGGCGTTTTCCACCATCTCCCAAATTGGTTTTATGATGGTGGCGCTAGGTGTATCGAAGCTAGAAGGGCATGAGGGGCTGGGGTATATGGCTTCCATGTTTCATCTCTTCACACATGCCATGTTCAAAGCGCTGCTGTTCCTGGGAGCAGGATCTGTGATTCATGCCGTTCACAGCAATGAAATGGAGAATATGGGAGGTTTACGCAAACAGATGCCAATTACCCATCTTACCTTCCTGACCGCATGCCTTGCCATCTCAGGAATACCTCCTTTTTCCGGATTTTTCAGCAAGGATGAGATTCTTTCAGCCACCTATCAGTACAATACGGGATTGGGTATCTGGATGACACTGGTGGCAGCACTCACTGCCTTCTACATGTTCAGGTTGTACTTTTTCATCTTTTGGGGAAAAGAGAAGCAGCATGCACATCCTCTCCACGAGTCGCCCAAATCAATGACATTCCCACTGATATTTCTGGCAATACCCACCCTGCTGGGAGGATTCATCCCCTTCGGACAATTTGTGACGGCCGATCGTGCACCCTACAGTATACACATGGACTGGCTGGTGGCTGTGATCAGTGTTGTTGTCGCACTTGAGGCCATTTTCATTGCCAGGAAGCTGTATCAGCATCCTGACAAGAAACCAGCAACAGTTCCCTCCGGCCTGAAAGGATTTCACAAAGCTGCAAGCCATCGTTTTTACGTGGACGAGGTATATCTGTTTATCACCAAAAAGATCCTGTTCAATGGCATCTCGCGGGCTTTTGCCTGGTTCGACCGTCATGTGGTGGATGGCTTCATCAATGGCCTTGCCACGGCAACCGACTGGTTCTCTGTTAGAATCAGAGGATTTCAGTCAGGCGAAATACAATGGTACGCCTGGGTATTCCTTTTTGGGACCTTGCTGATCACGGCATTGATTCTGTTTGTTTAAATGATTAAAAAGAAATAGAGATATGAATTTTTTATCCCTCTTCGTGCTCCTTCCGCTGCTGATGATCCTCGCCCTGTTTGTGGCACGAAGCAGAAAGCAGATTTTGGGAATCATGGTCGCCGGAAGTACGCTGCTGGTAGCACTTGCTGGTTTTCTGGCTTATCAATATATCGCTGTCCGGAACAGTGGCATCACCGATCCAATGCTCTTCACCGCCTCACTGTCATGGTTTAAACCACTTCATATTCAGTATGCTGTGGGAGTAGATGGTGTATCGGTGGTCATGCTCTGCCTCTCTTCACTGATCGTCTTCACCGGTACCTTTGTCTCGTGGAAGATGGCACCGCTTACCAAAGAGTTTTTCCTGTGGTACTGTCTCCTTGCCACAGGGGTCTTCGGTTTTTTCATCTCCCTGGACCTGTTTACCCTGTTTCTGTTTTACGAGACGGCGCTGATCCCGATGTATCTGCTGATCGGCGTCTGGGGTAGTGGCCGGAAATCGTATTCGGCCATGAAACTGACCCTCATGCTGATGGGCTCTTCCATGATCCTGCTAGTGGGCATCCTGGGCATTTATTTCGGATCAGGGGCAACCAGCATGCACATCTCTGAGCTGGCACAGCGTACGATGCCAGTGGAACAGCAATATTTCTTCTTCACCCTCACTTTCTTCGGATTTGGTGTATTGGGCGCTCTTTTTCCGTTTCACACCTGGTCACCCGACGGACATGCATCGGCACCGACAGCCGTCTCCATGCTGCACGCGGGTGTACTGATGAAGCTAGGCGGGTACGGCTGTTTCCGGATAGCCATCCAGCTAATGCCCGAGGCGGCTGAAAAGCTCTCTCCCATCTTTCTCGTCCTCACCGCCATCGGGGTGGTGTATGGTGCCATGGCAGCCATCAGGCAGACCGACCTGAAGTATATCAATGCTTATTCATCGGTGAGCCATTGTAATCTGGTGCTGTTTGCCATTCTGATGCTGACGCAGACATCGCTCACGGGAGCCGTGTTACAGATGCTTTCCCACGGGTTGATTACCGCTCTTTTCTTTGCATTGATCGGAATGATTTATGGTCGCACCCATACCCGGTTAATCACCGACATGGGAGGTTTGATGAAAATCATGCCTTTCCTGGGTGTCAGTTTCGTGATTGCCGGATTCTCCAATATCGGTGTGCCCGGATTCAGCGGGTTCGTGGCAGAGATGACCATCTTTGTGGGTTCCTTTGAAAATGGAGACCTGTTTCGCCGTATACTGACGGTCGCTACTGTCACATCCATAGTGATTGGTGCTGTGTACATCCTGCGCAGCATTGGGAAATTCCTGCAGGGTCCCCTGCAAAATGAAGAGCATGGGAAGCTCAACGATGCCCGCTGGTTTGAGCGATTGGCTGTAGTTACACTGATTGCGGGCATCCTGTATCTCGGCTCCTTCCCGACGGGAATTGCGGATATGATTAGCAACAGTTTCGGCAGTATGCTGCAGGTAGCAAAGTAAAGAACAAACAACACTATTTTTTCATGAGTTATTTCGATAATTTTCTGATAATGCGTAGCGAAATCTCGCTATTGACAGTCATTCTCTTTTTGCTGCTCTTTGACATCATCGCCGGCAAGAGAGGAAAAAAATATTTTCAGCCGGTGGCAATCCTCGTCTTTGCCCTACACACCCTCCTGAACCTTGTTCCGGCGGCCGCGGGTGAATCGTTCGGCGGAATGTATCAATATCATCCCGTGATGACAATCATTAAGACCGTGCTGAATGTGGCTACGTTGATCATTTTTCTGCAATCGAAACATGTGTTCGACGGAAACGAGATGAAGAATCAACGGGGTGAATATTATTTCCTCACACTGAGTACCCTGCTGGGCATGTATCTCATGATCTCAAGTGGTCATTTCCTCCTGTTCTTTATCGGATTGGAAACTGCTTCTATCCCCTTGGCCACACTGGTAGCATTCAGCAAACATTGCAAAAAATCGGCAGAGGGCGGAGCCAAGTTTATCCTTCTCTCGGCCTTCTCTTCCGGCATCCTGCTCTTCGGTATTTCTTATCTGTACGGGACAACCGGCAGTCTCTACTTCACAGAGGTATCCACGCAGATCAGTCACAATCCACTGCAAATCATGGCTTTTATATTCTTTTTGTCTGGGTTGTTTTTCAAAGTATCGTTTGTACCGTTTCATCTGTGGACCGCCGATGTATATGAGGGTGCTCCCACAAATGTGACCTCCTATTTGTCAGTTGTCTCCAAAGGATCGGCCGCATTCGTTTTGATGACGTTGCTTTTTAAACTGTTTGGAAGTTATCTGCATGAATGGCAGACATTGCTGTTTTGGATCATCATCGTGACCATCACCGTGGGCAACCTCTTTGCCCTGCGGCAACAAAACATCAAACGATTCCTGGCATTCTCCTCTATCTCCCAGGCAGGTTATATTGCCTTGGGAATCATCAGCGGGTCGGCACTAGGGATGACCACGGTGATCTATTACATCTTTATATATCTCTTCTCCAATCTGGCCGCCTTCGGTGTAATTTCCGCCATAGAGAGCAGGACCGGTAAAGTAGACATTCCCGATTACAAAGGACTCTATCAGACAAACCCGAAGCTCAGTTTCGTGATGATGCTGGCCATGTTCTCACTGGCCGGTGTCGCTCCCTTTGCAGGTTTTATGAGTAAGTTTTTTATTTTCTCGGCAGCCGCACAGCAAGGATATTATCTGCTTGTAATTGTCGCCGTGGTTAACACCATCATTTCACTCTATTACTATCTGAGAGTGGTGAAAGCCATGTTCATTGATCAGAATGAAGAGCCGCTGCCTACACTCAGAACCGATTCCTGGAACAGGGTAAGCATGATCCTCTGCACTGCTGCGATCATCGTCGTAGGGCTTCTCGGCTTTATCCTTGATATGATCGAAAAACAAAGTTTTGGAATATAACGGGATATTGAACATTTATCTGAATTTATTTATCTACTTTTGGCCCTTATTCTCGTTGAAATCTAACACGTTTGGATATAAGAGAAAATGCCATTCCTGCAAAAAACAAAGGATA
>CAZRRC010000034.1:0-1648 GCA_964602395.1 uncultured Proteiniphilum sp.
TGTGCAAAAATAGAAAAAAGAGAGCAATTATTTGGAATTATTCTAATTAAACTCTTTCGCCAGAGCGAAACCTGCAAAAAAGAAGCGGATTTTGAGCTGCTTAATCACGATCACAGCCTGTATCTCCTCGCTTTTTCCATTTTTTTTTGTATCATTGTGTCTTCAATTAAAAAAGTGAATAATGAACAATTTTCAACAACTGCTGCTCCAGCGTCGCAGCATACGGAAATTCAAAGAAGAACTGCTTACAGCAGACGAAACCCGTTTGATTCTGGAAGCAGGATTGCTTTCGCCCACATCCAAAAACCGCCATTCATGGGAGTTTATTGCCGTGGAGCAGAAAGAGATGCTTGCAAGCCTGTCGCAATGTAAACCCCAAAGTGCTTCCTTCATTGCCGATGCTGCCCTGGCAGTTGTGGTCCTAGGCAATCCGCTGGAGAGCACCGCCTGGATTGAAGATGCTTCCATTGCCGCCATCAACATGCAACTGCAGGCAGAGGAACTGGGTATCGGCAGCTGCTGGGTGCAGATACGCGACAGGTCATACTCAGAAACCGTCTCCTCGGGCGAATATATCAACGACCTGTTGGATATCCCCATGCCTCTGGAGGTACTTTGCGTGTTGGCCTTTGGCAAAAAAGAGAAGGAAAGAACCGCAGCCGATCTCGATAACTTACACTGGGAAAAAGTGCACATTGAAAAGTACAAAATGATTTGATGATTTGATGATGCGGCAATGTGATAATGATATGATTGATTTTACCAAAATACCCTCGCCCTGTTACGTCATGGAGGAAGCGCTGCTAAGGAGAAACCTGCAGCTTATCAGGTCGGTGGAAGAACGTGCCGGGGTAAGCATTATCCTCGCCTTCAAAGCTTTTGCCCTCTGGCGTTCGTTTTCCATCGTGCGGGAATACATCGGTTATTCTACTGCCAGCTCCGTCTCTGAGGCCAGACTGGCATTCGAGGAAATGGGCAATCTGGCGCACACCTACGCACCGGCCTACACGGTGGAGGAGTTTCCGCTTTTTATGCAATACAGCAGCCACATCACCTTCAATTCGCTGTCGCAGTTCGAACGATTCTATCCGCAAGTGAAAGCCTCGGGAAAAAATATCTCCTGTGGGTTACGGATCAATCCGGAATTCTCGGTGGTTGATACCGACCTTTATAATCCCAGTGCTCCTGGATCGCGTCTCGGCGTCACTGCCGACAGAATAGGGGAGAAACTACCCGAAGGAGTTTCCGGGCTCCATTTGCATAACCTCTGTGAGAATAACTCTTACGATCTGGAGAAAACGCTCGAGGTGGTGGAGCGAAAGTTTGGCCGGCTCTTCAGTCAGATCTCCTGGCTCAACCTGGGGGGCGGTCACCTGATGACGCACAAGGATTATAATGTTGAGCACCTTATTCAGTTGCTTGCTGCTTTCAAGGCACGTTATCCGCATCTCGAAATTATCCTCGAGCCCGGAAGCGCATTTGCCTGGGAGACCGGTGTACTGGTTGCCAATGTGGCCGACATCGTGGAAAACCACGGCGTGAAGACTGCCATGTTGAATGTATCTTTTGCCTGCCACATGCCCGACTGCCTGGAGATGCCCTACAAGCCCCGTATCAGGGGAGCCTATCAGGAGGCAGTGGAAGGAAA
>CAZRRC010000034.1:1748-25395 GCA_964602395.1 uncultured Proteiniphilum sp.
CCACCCTTTTCAATGGCGTATCGCATCCTTCCATCGGGCTTTGGACCACAGCGGGGGATTTCATACTCTATCGCCGTTTTGGGTACGAAGATTATAAACACCGGATGAGCTGAGCCAACTACATTTTTTGCTCTTTTTAAACAATTACTGAACACACTGTGTTAATAAGAGCGAGGAGATCAAGTCTTCTCGCGCGTTAATCATAAGGTATTCACTTTAAAGACTATGTAATTATGGGATTAATTTGGTGGATTATTATTGGTGTAGTAGCCGGATGGCTTGCAGGTAAATTAATGAGAGGTGGTGGCTTTGGCTTTTTGGTCAATTTGTTGGTGGGAATAGCCGGAGCAGTAATAGGCGGATGGGTCTTTGAGCTCCTGAGTATAGAAGCCAGCGGGATTGTCGGCAGCCTTGTGACCGCCCTGGTGGGAGCAATTCTTTTACTCTGGATCATATCTCTTTTTAAACGGGCCTGAATAAGTCCGTGAGAGAACGATATAAAGAAATCGATGTGCTGCAAGGACATCGGTTTTTTTTATTGACCCCCTCAAGCGTCGTTCGCAAATTAAATCATACCTTTGTGCTCATGAACAGACGAGAAACAGGCATCTTCTCCGGATCATTTAATCCCATCCACATGGGTCATCTCATGCTGGCCAACTACCTCAGCGCCTTCACCTCAATGGAGGAAATCTGGTTTGTGGTGACACCTCATAATCCACTAAAAAAAAGAGAGGACCTGTTGCCCGATGAAATTCGTCTGGAAATGGTGCGCCTGGCACTGGAAGATTACCCCTTTTTACGCGTTTCAGATGTAGAGTTTTCTTTGCCGCGCCCCTCTTACACAATAGATACACTCAATGTGCTGACCAAGGCTCACCCCGACAGGAAATTTTCACTGATCATAGGAGGAGACAACTGGTCGCGGTTCGACCGATGGAAAGAACATAAGCAGATCATGGAACGCTTTCAAATACTCGTTTATCCACGGCGAGGTGAAAATGTTGTGATACCCGAAACACTGTGCCAATCGGTGAAGCTGGTCAATGCCCCCCTGGTGGAGATCTCCTCTACCTTCCTTCGCCACAGCATCCGGGAAGGCAAAGATATGCGTGCTTTTCTTCCACCCAAGGTATATGATTATATCCTACAAAATAAACTTTATCGCTAATCTCCAATTGGCTCACTAACACATTGGTGTGTTAATATGTTGGCATACTGATATATTGGTGCATTAACTTATTTTATGTAAGATCATACCGCATCTTGTCAAGGATGACAGGCAGGATGGCGGTATTCACCCCTGCTTCCTGCAGCTCCTCCTCATCTTCGGCCAGCATCAACCGGAAGTCATCAAAGCTGCCTGCTTTTTCCATCGATGACCGATAGAACAACAACGCCTTCTTGTTCTCTTCCAGACAGAGCTCCACATGACCCGCGTTGAGCCAGTCGTGGGCGTTGGGTTTGTCCTCCAGTATACGGGCATAGTATTTTCTGGCCACATCGAACTTGCGCGACAGGAATGCACACCAGGCCACCGACCGCCAGGCACGGCGGTTGTTGCTATCGAGCAGCTCCACCTTGAAGTAACGGTTGAGTGCCTTGTCGTATTGCTTCAACTCCAGGTAGCAATGTCCGATGAGCAGCTGAATATGGAGGTCGTCGGGCCTGAACTGTTCCAGCCGACGATAATAGGTCAGAGCCGTATCGGGTTGCTTCAACACCCTGTAGCAATGCGCCACGCGGTGCAGCACCCAGGTGTTGCTCTCCTCAATTAAATCGGCATGCAGATAAGCCTCCAGGGCACCCTCCGTATCTGCCAGCATCTGCCTGCAATAGCCTATTTTTTGCCATACCTCACTTTGGGTGGCACCCCCTGCTTCGGTCAGCATCAGGTAGGCAGCAAGTGCCTCACTGAAGTTGTTTTTCTCGAAATAATAAAGGGCTATCTGCTCCAGATGGTTCGGCTGCAGCACCACGGGATGAAAAGCTTCAATCTGGTGGTAGTTCTGCGGGAGGTCGAAGATATCCACAAACTCTTCCCGTCGCCGGTAAAGCTTGAAGAAACGATAAAGATCCTGGATATATTGCTTGATCAGTGTATCCTCCTTCTGGTGCGGTTTCAGTATCTCCTCCTCTGCCTGCATCCGGGTGAGTTCTTCTCCCTCGGCACCCAACTGGGTAACCATCATGCGGCGGTAGTTTTCCGGCATCATCATGATGCTGAAACAGAACGAATACTTGTCGGAGTTGCAGATCAGCGAGGAGCGGACCATGGTCTCAATCAGAGAAGCACCCTCCCACTTGTCGGCGAAAAGCTGCCGGATGCTGCTGTGTTGTGGATTGAACGGCAGAAACCAGTTGCTCATCTCCTGGAAGAAGGGGTAAGACTTCAGGTTGGAGAAGGTGGAGTGAAACACGTCGGCTCCCTTCAGCTGTAACTCCGAGAACTCCTGTAGCTTGTCTGTAAGACCGCTCTCATCGAGTATCTGCTGCCATTCGGGGTTCTTTTCATCCAGTCCGCTTTCGCCCATCCACTCATCCAGATTGATCTTCTTACCGATCATCGGGCTCAGTTTCATCATCTCCGGTAAGATCTCCTCGTTGAGTCGCTTGGTGATCTTCTCTGTTTCGTGTGCCTGGATAAAGCCGAGGATGGCGGCCACGAAACGACGGTTGAACTGCTTGTCGTCCGACAACAGCTTCAGCCTGTCGCTGCACTCTCGATAGAGCGGAAGTCGGGCCGTGTAAGTCTGGAAGATGGGAATGAGACCGATGATAGCCCGTGTCACCAGTTCCACTTCAGGGTAGCGGCATGCATCGAGAAGCAACTCTACTTTGGCGGCATCAAACCGTTGTAGCACGTTCATGGTGAGCGCAGAGAGAAAAACACTCTTGTCGTACACCGGAATATGGTCATCCTCCAGAAAAGCCCTGTAGGATGCCATCATGTCGGCATGGGTCCTTGGCGATGCAAACAGCGAGTAAAAGAAGTCCTGTAAGATTTTTTCGTGTGCGAGCTCATTTTCTTTCAGGCGTCGCTCCTTCTCCTCACCCTCTTCCAGCAGGTCGATGAATGTGAAGGTGTCTGCCTGATGGAGGAGGATGCTCCGGTAGTCTTCCAGAGAAGGGGACGTACGCACCTGAAGGAGACGCGATTTGTCGAAAAAAAGAGAAGAACTCTCCTGTAGGAGCAGCTGCCCGGCAGCATCGTCGGCTACAGCATAAAGGTCGCGAATCAGTTTCTCGTAAATATGTTGTTGCTCGGGATCCTTCTTCCCCTCAATCAGATAATGGAGCATATACTGATAGTTGGTCTCCAACTCAGCAATTCTTTCGGTTATGGTCCAATATTGTGACTGTTCCACAGCAGCTTTGACACCGTCAATAGCCTGTTTCAATTGTCGCTGTTCTATGTAGGTATAAATCTCTTTCAGCTTCTTCGTAATAGGGGATAGCTGCATCATAATTTCAGTTTGTTATATCCTTGACAATCAGTGTAGACGGAAGTACGTCTTTCCAATAAAGAGGGGTGGAAGCCAATTTGATCCCTCCTTCAATGCCGATGATAAGCAGATCCTGGGTCTCCATAAAATCTTTATCAATCTTTTTGTTGGCATCCCAGAGCTGCACCCTGCCATCGCTCTTTTTGACGATGTGCTGATACAGTTTCTGTATTTTAGGATCCGACAGGAGGATGCCCACGGCATCCCACACCATGACATGCACATGCTCCTTCAAGGCTGCCTGATAAAGGAAGCTGAAAATATGCACATCGGCTTTACTAAGCACGGGAATGAAAACGCGGTTGATCTCCACAAGACCATTGTCGAGGAAGATGCTTGTCACCTTCTTGTTTCGGTCCAGCAGCGCAGAGATATTTTTCAACCTATCTGCTTCCTGCGCTCCGAATTGGGCCAAAGCAGTGGTTTCGGTTATTGTCTGATCATTCTTTAGGCGGATAAATTTTTCCGCATCGCCGAGTGAGATCTCATTGCAGTCGAACCCGATAAACAACAGGTTGCAACTTTGCTCTTCGGTCATTTTTCGGATTTCGGTAACCCAATCGACAGACTCCCTGATAAATAACCGCATGGTAATTTTGCTCTTCTCTGCTTTGGGCTTGAAGTCGGCCAGTAGCTTATGTTGCAGTACTTCTATCGGCTCATCGTCCGACAGCCCCGTGGTGTTGGGGATGAGGTAAAGCAGGGTGATGAACGACTTCTCCGTTTTCGACAGGATGATCTCCGATACCATTTTGCTTAACTTCTTGCCCGTTTCGGGGTGGCTGAAACATACCAACGCGTGAGCGGGTATTTTCGGCTCCAATTCACCATCGAGGCGATTCAACAACATATCCACAAAATCCATACCACTCTTTTTTTAGATTCTCCAAAAAGTTTATCCCTGTTGTTTTACTCATTCAGTATCTTGCTGTCGAGCATGGAGTCTTTGTATCCCAGAAAGTAAAGGATACCATCAATGCCGACAGAAGAGAGCGACTGCTCCGCGTTTTGCTTTACCTTGGGCTTGGCATGAAAGGCGATGCCCAGGCCGGCAATACCCAACATGGGCAGGTCATTGGCGCCATCACCCACCGCCACTGTCTGCCGCAAATCGATCCGTTCTACCTGGGCTATGAGGCGCAGCAGCTCTGCCTTCCTCTTGCCGTCGACCACATCGCCCACGTAATTGCCGGTGAGCTTGCCGTTGACAATCTCCAACTCATTGGCATACATGTAGTCGAAGCCATATTGCTCTTTCAGATAATTGCCGAAATAGGTGAAACCACCCGAGAGGATCGCCGTTTTGAATCCCACTTTCTGCAGCACCTTCATCAGCCGTTGGAGTCCCTCGGTAATAGGAAGCTGGGTGGCAATCTCTCTCATCACCGACACATCGAGCCCTTTCAACAACTTCACCCGCTTTCGAAAGCTCTCTTCGAAGTCGATCTCTCCCTGCATGGCCATTTCAGTAATGGCCCTCACCTGTTCACCCACACCCGCTCTCTCTGCAAGCTCATCAATGACCTCTGTCTGGATGAGCGTGGAGTCCATGTCGAAACAGATAAGACGGCGCATACGCCGATACATGCTTTCTTCCTGAAAGGAGATGTCGAAGTTAAGCGCCGAGGAGAGCTCTAGAAAAGACTCCTGCATCTGCTGCCGGTCTTTGGGTGTTCCGCGCACCGAGAGTTCCACGCACGACTTGGCAGCCCGTTCCTCCTCGTTGAGCGGAATACGCCCTGTGAGTCGGATCATGTTGTCGATATTGAGGTTCTGCTCGGCGATGATCTTCGAGACGGCTGCAATTTGTTTGGCTGTTAGAATTCTTCCCAACAGGGTAATGATATACCTGTTTTTTCCCTGCAACCCCACCCAATTGGAGTAACGTTCTTCCGAAATGGGTGTAAAACGGATATTTACATCCATCTCGTAGGCTTTGAAAAGCAGATCTTTCAATATCTCACCGGAGTTGTTGTGCATCGACTTAAACAGAATGCCAAGCGACAGATTTCTGTGGATATCCGATTGACCGATGTCGAGGATGAATGCTTCATGTTTTGCCAGAATCTCTGTCAGTGCTGCTGTGAGTCCAACCTTGTCTTCTCCGTTTATATTGAGTAAAATGATCTCTGAATTTTCCATATGTTATTTTTTTAAGCTGATAGCTTTTCGTGTTCAGCTGTCAAGCGCTGACCGCTATATTACCTGTAACGATACCTGTGCGTAGATATCTTCGACGTCCTGTTTGTTTATTTTGTTAAAATCTTCTTCTCGCACCGTGATAATCAGTCCCGCCATGTCGAGTGCACCCGGGCTGACCAGCAACTGTTTGTTTCCCTCTTCAAAATATTGCCGGGGGCGGTGCGCCTTGCGAGGGAAAAGATGCAACTTATAACGGTCTTGTTCTGTGAAGGCAATCACGTTCATCATCGGTTCATCCTCTTCCGGTTGCCGGTAATGAAGATAATGATATACTTCTTCAAACAACTCCTCCACCTCTTCCTTATTGCTGCTCTCTATCATCATGCAGGGACGCAGTTCGTGATCACCCTGGAGCAATACCGGTGATTTACGCCCCGCTTGCAGGTGATAATGATCGGGTGCGGAAGCACCACTGCGGGGACCGTTGTAAAAAACTACATAATCGGGCAGCTGAGCTGCCAGCGAAAGCATGTCGCCCACCTTCCTGCGAAGACGTTGCGGCACATGCGAATGGAGTGGAATGGTGAGGTGGTTTTCTACAATGGGATAGGGGTTACAGAGGATGAGGTACTTTCCCATAAAGGGAATGCCTTCTTGTGGGGAAGGCCTGTTTTCCTCACAGAGAAAACAGGGCCGTCTCTCAATTGTTTGCTGGTCGATGCCGGCCCCCGTGGAAACGATCCTGGCAGGATTATATTGAACAATCACCTCGAAGTCGTTGCCCCAGGTAAACACACGCTCCCGGATCTGATTTCGCTGGCTTATGGCTTGCTTCAGCTGCGGCCATTGCTCCTGCTGCCGGGAGAATAAGTGATCTATCTCATCTGAAAGGTTCATCTGTTGATGCTTTAATGTAACAAAGGTAGCGATATTTTCTTTTATCGAAAATAATCGCTTTACTGTTTGTGTATCAACTTTTTTTATACCTTTGCATCTGAATAGGTTATTTGCCTGCGAGAGGTCCGAAAGGGCAGTTCAAAACTGACCCGATCAGAGGCATCTGCAGCGCATAATTAAATATAAAAATGAAACCAAAAGGTCTTATCTTTTCCTGTTTATTTATTTTCCTTTTCATCTCCTGTTCCCAGGGTTCAGCCAACAAAAACGCGGAACAAGTAAGGGAAACACAGGAAAGGGAGGCTCTCAGCAGCAACCCAGAAGAAGTGGCCCTCTCCGACACGGAGAAGTTTGATCAGTTCATTCAAAAATTCAGCACAGAAGAATCTTTTCAGTTTGAAAGGATTAAATTCCCCATCAGTGTCATCATTCCCGACACTGGCCACGAGGGAATGGCTCCCATGCATGAATACATCGGGAAATATGATTGGGAAATACTCGATCTTACTTATGATAGCACGTACCTGACCCGTCCATACGACCAGTATTACCAGATTGTACGGTTTGAAAAAGATACAGCGGTGGTGGAAATACGAGGGATCGACAACGGCATCTATGCCGATTACTACTTTTCGCTGATCAACAACAAGTGGTACCTGGTTACTTTGTACGAAGCTTCATTCTAGGTGGAGCGCTGATCACTTTAGCATCTCGTCGCCAAAGCTGAGCGGCAACAACTCTTTGATGGCAGACACCACATAAATGCCATCCTCGCTGTACATCAGTACTTTCACGGGCGATTGAAAACGGTTCTCAGCTTCCAGCAACACCTGGCGGCAGGCTCCGCAGGGGGTGATGACATCATGGGTAAACGTGCCATTGTGCCAGGCAGCGACAGCCACAGCTTCCACTTTTTGATCGGGATGGGTGGCATTGGCGAAGAAAAGCGCCGTGCGTTCTGCACATAAGCCAGAGGGATATGCTGCGTTTTCCTGGTTGTTCCCCACGACAATTTCTCCGTTCTCCAGCAAAATGGCTGCACCCACCCGGAACCCGGAATAGGGTGCGTAAGCTTTTGTTGTGGCACTTTTTGCTGCATCAATGAGTTTTTTTTCCATTTCGGAGCATTCCTCTAACAGATAAACAGCTATCTTTGTGGTTAAATTGATTTCTTTCATATCCTCATGCATATTTTGTTGCGCAAATATAACCATAATTTATCGTTCTTTGTCGTTCTCACTTTTTTCTTTGTCGCAGGAGAACTCTCCGCACAACAGCGGGTGAAAACCTACGAAGACTATATCGACCGGTATGGCGACCTGGCCATAACCCACATGGAGCGCTACAAAATACCAGCATCTATCACCCTTGCCCAGGGCATACTGGAGTCGGGGGCGGGATTGAGCGACTTGGCACGCCGCTCCAACAACCATTTCGGAATAAAGTGCCACAGGGGATGGAGCGGTCCCGCGGTCTATGCTGCAGATGATCTGCCCAATGACTGCTTTCGCCAATATGAAAGGGTCGAAGATTCCTATCAGGATCACTCCGAATTCCTGCTCAACGGAGGTCGTTACCGCGCACTGTTCGAACTTTCCATCACCGATTACAAAGGATGGGCCCGGGGTCTCCAGAAGATGGGTTATGCCACCGACAGGGCGTATGCCAACAAGCTGATCAAGCTCATCGAAGACTATGAGCTCTATCGTTTCGATGACCGTAAATACCGCAGAGGTATAAGCCGCAGTGAACGGCAGACGCAACGAAACCAGGAAGCAACGCGGGTGACATGGACACACCAGCCTTACATTACCCACAACCTGGTCTACGTGATCGCTGTAAACGGCGACTCCTTCGCCAGCATCGCACAGGAGTTTGGCTTCAACGAAAAAGAACTGCTTGCGTTCAACGAGGTGCCCCAGGATTTTCCTCTTAGCGAAGGGGATATTGTCTATTTTCAGAAGAAAAAGGCACGTGCCGACAAACCCTATACCTATCATACGGTACAGGTTGGTGAATCGATGTACAGCATCTCACAGAAATACGGCATCAGGCTGAGAAATCTTTACCGCCTGAACAAAAAAAGTTACGAGTATGTTCCCGAAGAGGGGGATCTGCTGAAATTAAGGTAAGCGCTGGTCACCAAAAAAACTGACAACCAAACATTATACAAATGCAATACAACACCCAAAAAGAAAAACTGTTCCTGCCGGAATATGGACGCAACATCCAGAATATGGTTGATCACTGTGTCTCAATTAAAGATGCGGAGGAACGCAGGAAATGTGCCTACACCGTCATCGACATCATGGGAAATATGTTTCCACACTTGCGTGATGTGAACAATTTCAAGCATATACTCTGGGATCATCTGGCCATCATGTCCGATTTCAAGCTGGAGATAGATTATCCCTATGAGGTGATCACGCGGGAAGAACTCTTCAACGCTCCCGGCCATCTCGATTACAGCAGGCCCAACATGCGCTATCGCCATTATGGGAAGATACTGGAGCGGATGATTAAAATAGCCGCCTCGATGGAGGATGATCAAAAGAAAGAGCATCTGCTGAAAATGCTGCTGAGCCAGATGAAACGATCCTACACGCAGTGGAACAAAGAGGCAGATGATGAGAAAATATTCCACGACCTGTATGAGCTCTCTGATGGTAAAATAAAAATGAGCGTCGACACACACTCCATTCCCGAAGTGAAGTTGAATAACAACAACCGCGACAAGCTCAAGAATATCAAGTATCAACGTAAAAAATAACGCAGATGATCTCCCGGGACGACATCCTGCTGGTAGGACGTACACAAAAACCGTACGGCATCAGGGGAGAGATAATGGTTCTCTTCCAGAAGGAAGCTTATGCCGAAATTGATACCGACTTTTATTTTCTGGAAATTGAAGGAATCCCGGTGCCTTTTTTCGTGGAGGAGTTTACTTTCACCACCGATGTCTCGGCACGGGTGAAGTTTGAAGATGTAAACGACGAAAAGCAAGCTTCGCGTTACACAAACACGGATGTCTTCCTCCTCCGCGAGTCTGTGGGTGCGGGACCCGGGGAAATGAACGACGATTGGGAATTCTTTTTGGGATACACCATCGTGGATCAGCATGGCGAGAACATCGGCATCATTCGGGAGGTGGACAACAGCACCATCAATGTGCTTTTTGTGGTGGAACAAGATGCAAATGAGCTGCTGATACCCGCCACCGAAGATTTTATCGTAGCGGTCGACGAGGAGAAAAAGTACATCGAAATGTATCTTCCCGAAGGGTTGACAGATGAGTAAGAAAAACCCCGGCTTCTGAATTAGAAACACAATGCCCTTTCTCCAGCTTTCACATGTCAGCATCGGTTATCCTGCCAGCGGGGGGCCAAAGATTGTACAGTCGGACCTCACCCTCACAGCCGGTGAGGGGGAACTGATTGCGCTAATCGGAAAAAATGGCTGTGGTAAGTCCACCCTGCTGCGATCCATCGCCTGCCTGCAGCCTCTCCTGCAAGGAAGCATGCAGCTCAATGGGGAGAACCTGCGGGAGATTTCCCCTAAAAGGAGAGCCAGGCTGCTTTCGGTGGTGCTCACGGAACAACAGCAGGTTGCATCGTTCACCGTGCAGGAGCTCATCGCCATCGGACGTGATCCTTATACCGGATGGCTGGGCAGTCTCACCAGGGAGGACGACCGCATCATCAAAGAGGCGATGGAGATGACCTATCTCGAAGGGTTTGCACAGCGTAACATCCATGAGCTCTCCGACGGAGAGCGCCAACGGGTCTTCATTGCCCGCGCACTGGCACAGGATACACGGGTGATACTGCTCGATGAGCCCACCTCGCACCTCGATCTTCCCAACCGCATCAACATCCTGCTGCTGCTGCAAAAGCTCGCAAGGGAAACAGGTAAGACCATATTTCTTTCTACCCATGAGTTGGAGACGGCCATGCAGGTCGCCGACAAGCTGTGGCTCATGGAGAAAGAGAAAGGGGTCACCGTGGGAGTGCCCGAAGACCTGGTGCTCAAAGGCATCTTCGACAGAGTCTTTCATCATCCTTCCTATGAGTTTGATAAAGAATACGGCAGCTTTGTCGTGCAGAAGATGCTCGATAAATCGATTGCCACACGGGTGCAGCATCCCGCCAGCCTCATGGCCCGCTGGACCACCAAGGCGCTTACACGGAGAGGCTTCAGAATCATTCCCGAGGCATCCGTCGAACTATTTGTAGATGAAGCGGAGCGCCGTTGGGTCGTCTCCCACGAAGGCAGGAGTGTGATCACCTACAGCATCGGGGAGGCATTACAGCAGATTCATGCTTTCATGAATAAATAACAATTCAGGAATAGGCAACCCCCCAATAAACCCTTATTTTTATTATCTTTGCACGCTTTATGGGTCAATCCGCTTTCGGCATGGAAGTAAGAAAAAGAAACATCGCGATACTGGGCTCAACCGGTTCAATCGGAACACAGGCCCTCGACATCATTGCACGGCATCCCGACAGGTTTGCTGCGTATGTGCTTGTTGCCAACAACCAGGTGGATCTGCTCATCCGGCAGGCACGCACCTTTCTCCCTGAAGTAGTGGTCATCGCAAACGAATCACACTACGCACAACTGAAAGAGGCCCTGAGCGACCTGCCCATTAAGGTGTGGCAGGGCAGCAGCGCCATTGAGGAGGTGGTGCAGGATGACGCAATCGACATGGTGCTCACCGCCATGGTGGGCTTCTGTGGTTTGAAACCCACCATCAACGCCATCAAGGCAGGAAAAGCAATCGCCCTGGCCAACAAGGAGACACTGGTCGTCGCCGGCGAACTGATTACCGATCTGGCGCTGAAGCACCGGGCTGCCATCCTACCGGTCGACTCGGAACATTCCGCCATCTTTCAGTGCCTCAATGGAGAGGGCGACAACGAAATCGACAAGATCTTGCTTACAGCCTCCGGCGGACCCTTCAGAAAATATGAAAAAGCAGCGTTGGAACAAGTAACCAAAGCGCAAGCACTGGCACATCCCAACTGGAGCATGGGCCCAAAGGTGACCATCGACTCCTCCACACTCATGAACAAAGGTTTCGAGATGATCGAGGCCAAGTGGCTCTTTGGTGTGGCCCCCGAACAGATTGAAGTGCTGATACACCCCCAGTCCATCATCCACTCCATGGTGCAGTTCCAGGATGGTTCCATCATGGCACAACTGGGACAGCCCGACATGCGCATCCCCATACAGTATGCTTTCTCCTATCCTCAGCGGCTTGCTTTGGGGATTGCACCGCTTAATTTCGTCGAGCTGGCAGAACTTACCTTCGAGAAGCCCGACACAGACCGGTTTCCTAACCTGGGCTTTGCTTATGAAGCGATACACACCGGTGGCAACATGCCCTGCATCCTCAATGCTGCCAACGAAGTAGCGGTATCCCTGTTTCTGCAGGAGCGCATCGGATTCATGCAGATGAGCCGCCTTATTGAACAGGCACTGCAGCAGGCCACCTTCGTGAAGGAGCCTACTCTCGATGATTACCTGCAGAGCGACCGGGAAGTAAGGGAAATGATGGGGAAGTCACTTTCGGCGGTCAATGATGAGCTTCGATAGTGGAAGTTTTTTAGGGTCAGCGGTTTGGAAAAAGATTGACATGGATATGGATATCACAACATATAGATAGACAAAGAGTGTAAAACAAGATACATAAACAAGTAAAATCATATAATGGACATATTTTTAATTAAGGCACTTCAACTCGTGCTCAGTTTGTCGATCCTGGTAGTGATCCACGAATTTGGACACTTCATTTTCTCTCGTTTGTTCGGGATCAGGGTGGAGAAGTTTTATCTTTTCTTCGATCCCTGGTTTGCCCTTTTTCGTTATAAACCCAAAAACAGCCATACTGAGTACGGCATAGGATGGCTTCCACTCGGGGGCTATGTGAAAATTTCCGGCATGATCGATGAGTCGATGGACAAAGAGCAGTTGGCTCTGCCGGCCCAGCCCTGGGAGTTCCGATCGAAGCCCGCCTGGCAACGACTGCTGGTGATGGTCGCCGGCGTGTTCTTTAACCTGTTGCTGGCATTTTTCATCTACTCCATGGTGCTCTTCACCTGGAACGATACCTACCTCCCCCTCAAAAATGTAACCCAGGGAATGGAGTTTAGTCAGGCTGCCCAAAATGCCGGTTTTAGGGATGGCGATATCCTGTTGCGGGCCGACGACAAGGAGCTGGAACGCTTCGGTGTGCGCACCCTGCTCGATGTGGCCGACGCTCAAACCGTGACCGTGTTGCGCAATGGTGAGGAGGTAGCGCTCGCTATTCCTCAGACGTTGATGCGGAGCCTGTTGTCCGACAAAGAGGGTTTTGCCAACTACCGCGTGCCGCCTGTCGTGTATGAAACCATGGAGGGGAGTTCTGCCCAAAAGGCGGGGTTGAAACGAGGAGACAGCATCGTCGCCATCAACGGCACCTCCATATCTCTTTTTGGAGAGCTGCGTTCGACACTCAGCAACAATCTCAACAGCGAGGTCTCGCTCGATTATTACCGCAACGGCACACTGCACACCACCGCTGTAGCCGTCGACTCTGCCGGCACATTGGGCTTCTATGCCATGGGTGCTGCTCAGGTCTACAAAACTGTCACACGGACGTACGGCTTCTTCGAGTCGTTCCCTGCCGGTATCCGGATGGGCATCCAGACTCTCAAAGATTATGTGGCCCAGTTCAAATATGTATTTACCAAGGAGGGAGCTTCTTCACTTGGTGGCTTCGGTGCCATTGGAAACCTATTTCCGGCACAATGGAACTGGCAGACATTTTGGATGATGACTGCCTTCCTCTCGGTGATCCTTGCCTTCATGAACATACTCCCCATTCCGGCGCTCGACGGAGGTCATGTCATGTTCCTCATCTACGAGGTGATTGTCCGGCGTAAACCTAACGAGAAGTTTATGGAATATGCGCAGGTAGCTGGCATGGTCCTCCTGCTGGGCCTCGTGTTATACGCCAATGGGATGGATGTAATCCGGGCGATATTTAATTAAGCAGGTGACTCAGTTCACAATATATTCCTGTATATTTGTCCCTGCAACGGTGCCGGAGCGGTTTTAAACCCTCCATAACGCCTTGTCGGAACATCACCCTTGCAGGAACAAACGAATTCTTAAATTGAAGATGACAAACAGATGAAGGTTTCGGAATTTTTCAACAAAACGGGAAAAACAGCTTTCTCATTTGAGCTGCTCCCCCCATTGAAGGGAAATAACATTCAGCAGATATTCAATACGATAGACCGATTGAAGGAGTTCGACCCGAGATTCATCAATATCACCACGCACCACAGCGAGAGCGAATACAGGGAAGATGAACAGGGTGTCTACCGCAAGATACATATACGCAAGCGCCCTGGGTCGGTGGCCATTGCTGCTGCCATTCAAAACCGATATGGCATCAGGGCTGTGCCACACATCATCTCAAGAGGATTCTCGAAGGAGGAGACTGAATACGCCCTGATCGACCTCTCCTTCCTGGGTGTGACCGACCTCCTACTGCTGAGGGGAGATACCCGGAAGCTCGATGCCGATCAGCAGAAAATGGACTCTCACCTCTATGCTACTGGCCTGCAGGAGCAGGTGAACAACTTCAATCAAGGTATTGCTTTCGACGGATCTACCTTCACCCCGCCGGAGGTACCCTTCTCCTACGGCATGGCCTGCTATCCGGAGAAGCACGAGGAGTCGCCCAACATGGAGGCGGAGCTCTTCTACACCAAAATGAAAGTCGATCAGGGTGCCGACTACCTGGTCACCCAGATGTTTTTCGACAACAGCAAATACTTTGCCTTTGTTGATCGATGCCGTGCGGCGGGCATCACGGTTCCCATTATCCCCGGCATCAAACCGATCCACCTGAAGAACCAGCTCACCGTCTTGCCCAAAGTGTTTCGTTCTGATATTCCGGCCGACCTGGAGAAGGAACTACGCCGCTGCAAGGACGATGATGAGGCCAAAGAGGTGGGCGTGGCCTGGTGCACCGCACAGTGTAGGGAACTGATGGAGCACAACGTTCCAGGCATTCATTTTTATGCGTTGATGGCCACAGAGAGTGTACACAAGGTAGCAAGCGCCATTTATTGATGTATTTCAGCGATGTCATAGGACTCCACGATGTAAAAAAACATCTCATCCACTCCGTACAGCAGGGGCTTGTCCCGCACGCCCGTATCTTTCACGGGCCCGAAGGGGTGGGGAAGCTCCCCCTGGCCATCGCCTACGCGCGCTATCTCAACTGCGCACACCGCGGTGCCGAGGATGCCTGTGGCGACTGTCCCTCCTGCCATAAGTTCGATAAGCTGGCGCACCCCGACCTGCATTTTGTGTTCCCCGTGGTGAAGTCGAAGGTGAGTGACGAATACCTGCCACAGTGGCGCGAGTTCCTGTCGCAAAGCCACTACTTCAACCTCAACCAGTGGCTCGGCTTCATCAAGGCAGAAAATGCCCAGGGCATCATTTACGCCAAAGAAAGTGACGAGATCATCCGCAAGCTGAATCTCAAGGTCTATGAAGCTCCCTACAAGATTATGATCGTCTGGTTGCCCGAGAAAATGCACGATGCCTGTGCCAACAAGTTGCTGAAGATGATTGAGGAACCCCCTGAGAATACAGTCTTCCTGCTTGTGTCGGAAGATTCCGAGAATGTGCTGCAGACCATCTGGTCACGCTGCCAGCCCCTTCATATCCGTGCCATTGAGAACCATGAGATGGTGGCTGCTCTGCAGCAGCAGTATAGCCTGACACTGACAGATGCCGCAGCCTGCGCCCACATTGCCCGTGGCAGCTTCACCAAAGCCATCGAATTGATTACTTCTTCCGAGGAGACCCGTTATTTCTTCGACCTTTTTGTGAAGATGATGCGTACGTCGGTATCGGGCAACATCAAATCCATCAAGGAAACTGCTACCGAGCTGGCAGGGATAGGTCGAGAGATGCAGAAGAGCTTCCTGCTCTATGCACTGCGCATGTTTCGCGAATACTTCGTGAGCAACCTCCGTGAGCCGGCTCTGGTCTACCTCAATGATGCAGAACGACAGTTTGGAGAACGCTTCTCTCCCTACATCAACGAGCGCAACATCGAAGCTTTTGCGGAGGAGTTTGCGTTGGCACATCGGCAAATAGAGCAAAACGGCAATGCCCGGATCATTTTCCTCGATCTTTGTTTAAAAGTTACCGTGTTATTCAGAAAATAATTTTGTAAATTGCAGGTTCTATTATTATTAAACATCAAAAAGTCTCGCTGATCGATCATCGAAAGCGATTAAATATATATGGACAAAGAAATCTTATCGGATAAAATGGCGGATATCGTCCCTCTGAAGACGGAGACCGTAAGAAATACCAAAAGCTGCAAAGGCTGCACACCCCATAACAACAAGCTCCACATCTACGACTGGCTGCACGACTTTCCGGAATTCCAGGATCTCTCGAAGATGGTGGAGGTACAGTTTAAAAATACGCGCAAGGGCTATTTCATCAACAGCAACAACCTGGAGCTGCAATTGGGAGACCTGGTCGCGGTGGAGTCCATCCCGGGCCACGACATCGGCAGGGTGACCCTCACCGGTAAGCTGGTGGAGCTGCAGATGAAGAAGTACAACTTCCGCGAAGAGGCCAATGGTGGCCTCAAACGAGTTTATCGCATCGCTCGTCCTGCCGACCTGGAGAAATATGAGCAGGCGAAAGCACGGGAGCAGCCTACCATGATCCGTTCCCGCCAGATCGCCGAAGAACTGGGTCTGCAAATGAAGATAGGCGACGTGGAGTATCAGGGCGACGGCAACAAAGCCATCTTCTACTATATCGCAGATGAGCGAGTCGACTTTCGTGAACTCATCAAGGTGCTTGCGAGCGAGTTCAGGGTGAAGATAGAGATGAAACAGATCGGTGCCCGTCAGGAGGCAGGTCGCATTGGCGGCATTGGCCCCTGTGGACGTGAAATGTGCTGCAGCAGCTGGATGCCGAGCTTCGTTTCCGTCTCCACCACAGCAGCACGTTACCAGGATATATCCATCAACCCGCAAAAGCTTGCGGGACAATGTGGTAAGCTGAAGTGTTGTCTCAATTACGAGGTGGATGCCTACGTGGAGGCACAGCGTGGGCTGCCCTCGCGGGAGATTGTGCTGGAGACCAAAGATTCCGATTTCTACCATTTCAAGACTGACATCTTCTCCGGTATGATTACCTATTCAACCGACAAGTACAATGCCAGCAACCTGGTGACGATTTCCAAAGAACGCGTCTTCGAGGTCATCGCGTTGAATAAAAAAGGACAAAAACCGCTCACACTAGCCTCCGAGAAGGAAGATGGAAACCGGAACGAAGGTACGTTTGCCGGAGGAGATATATTGGAGGATCAAAGCATCACCCGTTTCGATGACGACAGCAAAAATCAACTCAACAAAAGAAAGAAACCCCGAAGAAGGCGCCCCGATCAACCATCAGGCAATAGAAACAAACGCAATCAGCGCCCTTCCGGTAAGGAGGGAGAAAGCAAGGAATAACACCCGTTATTTTTCGTTATTTCTGCTCTTTTTTTCCCTGCTTTCCTGCGATGAAGGGGGAGTTTATTACCAATACCGCCACATCGACAAAGGAAGGTGGTATAGCGACAGCATCATCCAATTCCAGATCGATGCCACAGTATTGACGCCGGGAATGCCATACGATCTCTCCATTGAGATCTCCACGAACGGACGCTATCCCTACCGGGATATCTGGATGCAGGTGACCCATAATCTGACCGATACAACCCTGCAGAGCGAAGCATTGCATTATCTCGTGGCCGACGATTACGGCCGCTGGCTGGGCGACGGTGTGGGAGGACTCTACCAGCTCTCATTGCCGCTCTATTTGTCGGTACCCCTCGATACCACCTCCGGTTATGTGGTGCAGCTGCGGCAGATAATGGATGCCGATCCGCTGTCGGGCATCGAGAAAATAGGCTTAAAAGTGGCGATGAGAGATAAATGAGAGAGGGGTGGTAGTTAAAAGAGAATTAAGAAGCGATGAGGATTGTTTTTATTGGAGCCGGAAACCTGGCGACACATCTTGCCGAAGCATGCAAAACGGCGGGTCACGAAATCCTGCAGGTATATAGTAGGACAATGGAGAATGCCGCAACGCTGGCCGCAAAAACAGGTGCAGAGGCGGTAAATGATCTGTCGGAGGTCAACCCTGCAGCACATCTCTATCTCTTTTCTGTGAAGGACGATGCCCTGCCTACCGTCATTGAGCAGATGCCCCAAACAGAGGGTATCTGGGCGCACACCGCCGGAAGCCTCCCCATGCATCTTTTTGCTGCACACCATGCGGAACACGGAGTGTTCTACCCCCTGCAGACCTTCAGCAAGCACCGGAAGATTGATTTTGACACCATCCCTGTTTTTGTGGAGGGAAGCAGTGCTGCCACCATATGCGTACTGGAGGAGCTTGCCGGCACCCTCTCTGACAACGTGCAGCGCCTCTCCGGTGAAAAACGGCGTTTTCTGCACCTGGCAGCAGTCTACGCCTGCAACTTCGTGAATCACATGTACACGCTGGCAGCGGAGATCGCCCACAAAGAGGAAATCTCTTTCGACCTGCTACTTCCCCTCATTGCAGAGACAGCCGCTAAGGTCACCATGATGGCGCCCCGTGATGCTCAAACAGGACCTGCTGTGCGCTACGACGAGGGAGTCATGGCAAAACACCGTGCCCTGCTCAACGATCCGGAGATGGAAGAGCTCTACACCCTCCTCAGCAAAAGTATCCACAAATATGCTGGAACGAGCTAAGTCAGTGCATGGAAATGAGACCGGGAGAGGGTTGTAACCCCTTCAGCCGGTGAGAATCCCTAAAAATTAACATTGAAAAATTGAATGCCTCATAAACTTAAGTTATATTTGCATCAATTAAAAACCACTCCTGATAATGGCAAAATTTAAAGGTTATGTAGAGGTAAACACAGACCGTTGCAAAGGTTGTGATCTGTGTGTGGTGGCTTGTCCCACCAACGTCCTCGAACTGGAGCCGCGTGAGGTGAACGACCGCGGCTATCATTATGTCTACATGAAAAATGAAGACGACTGCATCGGCTGCGCCAACTGCGGCTATGTATGTCCCGACGGATGTCTGACAGTCTACAAGGTAAAGGTAGGATAAAAAAGAATAGTATGTCTGAAGAAATAGCATTGATGAAGGGTAACGAGGCTATCGCCCATGCAGCCATCCGCTACGGCGTGGACGGCTACTTCGGTTATCCCATCACACCCCAATCCGAGATCATTGAAACACTAATGGAAGAAGCCCCCTGGAAGACCACTGGCATGGTGGTGCTACAGGCCGAGAGCGAAGTGGCTGCCATCAACATGGTCTATGGCGGCGCCGCCTGTGGCAAGTATGCCATGACCTCCTCCTCAAGCCCCGGCATCAGCCTTAAGCAGGAGGGCATCTCCTACATGGCAGGCGCAGAACTGCCCGCGCTCATTGTGAACGTGCAGCGTGGCGGGCCTGGATTGGGTACCATCCAGCCGTCGCAGGCCGATTACTTCCAGACGGTGAAAGGAGGCGGACATGGCGACTACAAGCTGATCACGCTGGCACCCAGCTCGGTGCAGGAGATGGCTGACTTCGTGGGACTGGCTTTCGACTTGGCCTTCAAGTACCGTAATCCGGCCATGATACTCACCGACGGGGTCATCGGACAAATGATGGAAAAGGTGAAGCTTCCTGCCTGGCGCCGACGCAGAAGCGAACAGGAGATCCGGGAACAATGTCCCTGGGCTACCCTCGGCAAGACAGCCGACAGGAAACCCAATGTCATTACTTCGCTCGAACTCGATTCGGCAGCAATGGAGAGAAACAACGAACGCTTTCAGGCCAAGTATCGCGAGGTGGAAGCCACAGAGGTAAGGTATGAAGAGGTGAAATGCGACGATGCCGACTATCTGCTGGTGGCGTTCGGCTCCGCTGCACGCATCTGCCTGAAAAGTATCGATCTGGCACGAAATGAAGGCATCAAAGTGGGACTGTTGCGTCCCATCACACTCTGGCCCTTTCCTACGGAAATATTGCATACCTATGGCGGCAAAGTGAAAGGCATGCTCACGGTAGAACTCAATGCCGGACAAATGGTCGAAGATGTGCGGCTTGTGGTGAATGGACAAATCCCCGTCGCCCACTACGGTCGCCTGGGAGGTATCGTGCCCACACCCGATGGGGTACTGGCGGCATTGAAAGAGAAAATGACTATTTAACAAACAATCAGTTATGGATCCTAAAATCAGAAACATCTTTATGCTCCTTTTCCTGTTGGCGTTCATCGGAACTATCATTGTCTATTTTTCCTCCGCACAGAACATGGAGCTTACCTGGTATTTCGGTGGTGCAGCGATCCTGTTTTATCTTGTCTACCGCTTTACCAAAAAATAAGGGTGGAAACGAGTAGCTGCTCGTGACACAGGTAACATGAATTGCAATGTAATTGCCGTAGTCCACTGTGAAGGGATGAACGACATCATTTTGATGCAGGTTGCTTACATTTGGAATAAAAACATATTCTTATGAACAGAGATCAAATTATAAGCCCGGAAAACCTGGTATATGCCAAGCCGGAACTCATGAACAACAACCACATGCACTACTGTCCCGGTTGTTCGCACGGGGTGGTGCACAAGTTGATAGCCGAAGTCATTCAGGAACTGGGACTACAGGAGAAAACCATCGGCATTGCCCCGGTAGGGTGTGCCGTGTTTGCCTACAATTACATCGATATCGACTGGCAGGAGGCAGCCCACGGCCGTGCTCCCGCGCTGGCCACCGCCGCCAAACGTCTGCTGCCCGACAAGATGGTGTTTACCTATCAGGGCGACGGCGACCTTGCTGCTATCGGCACGGCCGAGACCATTCATGCTGCCAACCGCGGTGAAAATATTGCCATCATCTTTATCAACAACGGCATCTATGGAATGACCGGCGGTCAGATGGCACCCACCACGCTGAAGGATATGAAAACCTCCACCAGCCCCGAAGGACGCAATACACAGACCATGGGCAACCCCCTGAAGATCCTCGATATGCTGGCGCTGCTCGACGGTGTTTGCCTTGCTACACGGGTCAGCGTGCACACTGCCGCAGCAGTAAAGAAAACCAAACGCATGATCAGGCTTGCTTTCGAGAACTCACTTGCCGGAAAAGGAACATCCATCGTGGAGGTGGTGTCAACCTGCAACTCCGGGTGGAAGATGACACCCGCTGCGGCCAATAACTGGATGGTGGAAAACATGTTTCCGGTATATCCCATTGGTGATTTGAAAAATATTTAAACAAGAAGGAGAAAGCATGTTACAAGAAATAGTGATATCAGGCTTTGGCGGACAAGGTGTACTCTCAATGGGGAAGATCCTCGCATATTCGGGCATGATGGAAGAGAAGGAAGTGTCGTGGTTCCCGGCTTATGGGCCCGAGCAGCGTGGCGGCACGGCTAACGTGACGGTCATCATCTCTGATGAACCCATCAGCTCACCCGTAGTGAATCAGTTCGATGTGGCCATTGTACTCAATCAGCCCTCACTCGAGAAATTTGAGGGGCGTGTAAAACCTGGTGGAGCACTCATCTACGATGGATACGGCATTCGCAAGAAGGTGGAACGAAAAGATATTAATGTATACAGGGTCAACGCCATGGACGAATCCATGAAGATGGACAGCGCCCGGGTTTTCAATATGATTATACTGGGTGGACTACTCAAAATATCCCCCATGGTAGAACTGGAGAATGTGATGAAGGGCCTGAAGGAGTCGCTGCCCGAGCGGCACCACAAACTTCTCCCCATAAATGAAGCGGCCATCCTGCGAGGCATGGAGATTGTGGAACAGGAGCAACAGGCTGAATAAATATTCCCGTAACTGCTTTATTTTTTACCAAAAGGCCACCAACTCCATCTCTTTTTCTTTTCTGATTCAACGGGCTTGGCTTGGGATTCAACGGTCTTACCCGACTGAGGTACTGCGTTTTTCCTCGACTGCGCCATGCCCGTTTTTTCGGACTGTTGCCTGGGTGTGCTGTCTTGCCGATTCCCTGATCGATTGCCAGTCCGTTTGTCTCTTTTTGCTTCTTCACCGGCCGGTTTATCTCCTTTTGCGCGGGACTGATTGCTCCGTGCGCGGGAAGTCATCTCCTGAGGAGCAGCGGCATCTGAAGCTTGTTTTGCCGCATCCTGCTGCAGCCTCTCAGATTTCTTGATTACTTTCTTTTTGGGCCTTTCGCCGCCCTCTCTTTGTGGTGTGTGCTGTTCGCGGGCCTCTCTGTTTTGGGTTTGCGCTCCGCTTTCTTCCTGTGTGCGAGTGCCCTTTTTTCGACGGTTTCCAGTCTTTGCCCTTTCCTCAGAACGTGGCTTTCCACTCTCATCCGCACGCAACACTACTTCTTCTATCTGTTCTGCGCTAATTTCTTCCTTTTTTTTCTCCTGTCGGGCTGGTCTCTCTTTTCTTCCCTGTCTTCCCTGTTTGGGTGGTCTCTCTGTACCCTCCGCTCTTTGTGACTTGTCGGGTCCGTCGGGCCGTTTTCCCCCTTTGCCCGATTTTGAAGTGCGACCGCCTCTGCCGCGCTGTGCACTCTCCCGCGTGGGATTGTAGGCGGGTGCTTCACCCATTTCTGCCGGCACAGGAATGCGGTAGATCTCCTTCTGCAGAAATTTTTCGATCAGCGAGAAGCGGTATTGTTCCTCGGGAGAGACAAAAGTGATGGCCATACCGGTGTCGCCCGCCCTTGCGGTACGTCCGATACGGTGTACGTAATCTTCGGCATCGTAGGGCACATCGTAGTTGATCACCAAGGTGATGTCGTCTATGTCGATTCCCCGTGCCACGATATCTGTTGCCACAAGAATGTCCACCCTTTCGTTCTTGAACTCATGCATCACGTGATTGCGTTGCGCCTGATCCAGGTCGGAGTGCATCTCTCCCGCCGAGAGCCCCATTTTGTGTAACGTGCGGGCGATATCCTTCACTTTTTGTTTCGAGCCTGAGAAAAGAATCACCTTGTTGGGTTTCTTCTCCTTGAAAAGCTGCTTCAGGATGCCCAGCTTCTGGGCGTCGTAGCAGATATACGCTGACTGCAGGATGGTTTCCGGAGGACGTGAAATGGCAATGGTAATCTCTTCCGGATTGCGCAGGATGGTTTTTGCCAGCTGCTGAATCTTAGGCGGCATGGTGGCCGAGAACATCACTGTCTGGCGTTCTTTAGGCAGCAAGTTGGCAATCTTCATGATGTCATCGAAGAAGCCCATGTCGAGCATCCTGTCCGCCTCATCTAGGATGAAATATTTTACTCCCGAAAAATCAATGTTATATAGGTTGATGTGTGAGAGCAGTCTGCCCGGTGTGGCAATCACCACATCGGCACCGCTCATCAGGCCTCTTTTCTGCACGTCCCATGCTTCACCGTCGTTGCCGCCATATACGGCTACCGAGGAGAAGGGGGTGAAGTAGGAAAAGCCCTCCATCTGTTGGTCAATCTGTTGTGCTAGCTCACGTGTGGGAGCCATGATGATGGCATTCACCTTGTTTTCCTCATGCGGCTCCGAATGCAGGTTGTTCAGTAGTGGTAGTAGAAAGGCGGCAGTCTTTCCCGTACCGGTCTGGGCACAGGCAATCACATCCTTCTTCGCCAGGATCACTGGTATAGCCAGCTCCTGCACGGGTGTCATTTCTGTAAAGTTCATCGCTTCCAGGCCTTCCTGGAGAGGTTCGCAAAGTGTAAGTTCGGTAAATTGCATCTGTAAATCCTTATTTCTTCAAAGGTACAAAGATACGATGAATAATTGATTTTCTGTAAAGGGCGAAAATTAATCTGACAGGAATGTTTTTCTTTCCAAAAATAGTTTTATCTTTGCACGCGCATTCGGGAATGTTCTTTGCGTTCCTTGTATACGACCAAAAAGGAGAGATGGCAGAGTGGTCGATCGCGGCGGTCTTGAAAACCGTTGAAGTGCAAGCTTCCGGGGGTTCGAATCCCTCTCTCTCCGCTGAAAGGTCTGGACAAAACCAGACAATAACAGTACAAAAACCTACAAGTC
>CAZRRC010000035.1:0-24683 GCA_964602395.1 uncultured Proteiniphilum sp.
TAAGAAAGTGATATTTGAGAATTTGGGCAGAATTCGTTACAAGGAGGCCTGGGATTATCAGGAGAAGCTGTTCCAGGAGGTTATCCGGGACAAACTGGAGCAGATAGCGGAAAAGAAGCAATACCTGCTCTTCTGCGAACATGAGCACGTGTTCACCCTCGGGAAAAGTGGCAATCAACATAATTTGTTGATTGCCAAAAACCTGTGTCAAAGTAGAAATATCGATCTACATAGCATCGACCGGGGGGGAGACATCACTTACCATGGACCCGGTCAGCTGGTAGTGTATCCAATCATCGATCTGGAGGATTTTCAGATAGGCATCAAACGATATATCTCCATGTTGGAGGATGTAGTGATCGAAACATTGAAGGTATTTGGGATTGAGGCTGAAAAAGATGAGAAGGCAATGGGGGTATGGTTAGATCCTGCTCATCATGCCAAAGCAAGAAAGATATGTGCCATTGGGGTGAGGGCCAGCCGCTTCGTTACCATGCATGGATTGGCTCTGAATGTGAACACCGACCTCTCTTATTTCAATTATATCAATCCCTGTGGGTTCACCGACAGGGGGGTCACCTCCATGCAGAAAGAATTGGGACATGAAGTGGATTTTCACGCCGTATCCAAAACAATGAAAGATGCTTTTGCTTCTCTTTTCGGGATAACATACAGTGAGGAGGCTGTCGGACAGAACCAGATAATCGTCCTGTGACTGGACTACAGATTTCCCAAAGGAAACTTAAACATTTTTAACGACGTTTCCTCCCGAAACCGCTTTAACATTTCTATTTTTGTATCCCATAACAAGCATCCATCATTAACAGTCGAAAAAAAATATGAGCCAGGTAATCGATATCAAAGAACTGAACGAGAGACTCGAGCAGAAGAGCGCTTTTGTGCAAACGCTCGTGACAGGGATGAACAAAACAATTGTAGGACAGAAGCACCTCGTGGAATCACTCCTTATCGGTTTGCTGTCCGATGGTCATATCTTGCTGGAAGGGGTTCCCGGACTGGCAAAGACACTGGCAATAAAAACACTGGCACAGCTGATAGATGCTAAGTACAACCGCATCCAGTTTACCCCTGACCTGCTACCAGCCGACGTTGTTGGAACCATGATTTATAGCCAACGCAACGAAGAGTTTTTGGTGAAACATGGTCCAGTATTCGCCAACTTCGTATTGGCAGATGAAATAAACCGTGCGCCGGCCAAAGTGCAGAGTGCCTTGCTTGAAGCCATGCAGGAAAGGCAGGTTACCATCGGCGAACAAACATACCGGTTACCCGATCCCTTTCTGGTAATGGCCACCCAAAACCCCATTGAGCAGGAGGGTACCTATCCGCTTCCTGAGGCTCAGGTCGACCGCTTTATGCTGAAAGTGGTGATCTCCTATCCCTCGAAGGAAGAAGAAAAACAGATCATTCAACAGAATATTTTTGAGCCAGTGACCATCGATCGGGCTGTCATCTCCACCGAAGCGATATTGGAAGCACGCAAGGTGGTACGCGAAGTATATATCGATGAAAAAATTGGTAAATATATCGTGGATATTGTGTTTGCCACCCGCTTTCCCGATCAGTACGGCATGAGCGATCTCAAGGAGATGATTGGTTTCGGCGGTTCACCCCGCGCATCCATTAACCTGGCACTCGCTGCACGCGCTTATGCATTTATCAAGCGCCGGGGTTATGTCATTCCCGAGGATATCCGTGCCGTTTGCCACGATGTGCTCCGCCACCGTATCGGACTGACGTACGAAGCGGAAGCCAACAATCTTACTTCCGAAGAGATCATCAGTGAGATACTGAATAAGGTAGAGGTGCCCTGATCTGATTGAGATCCAAGTGAGTTGCTTATCAACCAAAGTTCAAATCAAAATCCTCATCATGAGGTTGTGACCCAAATGGAGACGACCGATCTATTAAGAAAAGTACGACATATCGAAATAAAAGCACGCGGTCTCTCCCGCAATATCTTTGCCGGAGAATACCATTCTGCTTTTAAGGGGCGCGGTATGGCTTTTGCGGAAGTACGGGAGTACCAGTACGGAGACGACCTGCGTGATATCGACTGGAACGTGACAGCGCGCTACAACCGCCCCTTTGTGAAAATTTTCGAGGAGGAACGGGAGCTCACCGTCATGTTGATGATCGACGTCTCGGAGAGCTTGGGATTTGGATCGCGTAAGATACTCAAACGCGATATGGTGGCCGAGATCGCCGCCACCCTGGCCTTTTCAGCGATACAGAACAACGATAAAATTGGAGTCATCTTCTTTACCGACAAAGTAGAGAAATTTATCCCGCCCAAAAAGGGTAAAAAGCATATCCTTTTCATTATTCGCGAGATACTGGGGTTCACTCCAGAAAACAGGGGTACCGATCTGAACATGGCACTGCGCTATATGACCAATGCCATCAAGAAGAAATGTACTGCGTTCCTTATATCCGATTTTATTGACCCCGACGATTACAAAAAAGCATTGCAGATAGCCAATCGCAAGCACGACGTGGTGGCCATTCAGGTTTATGACCAGCTGAGTACCGACCTCCTTCCCGTGGGTCTGATGAAAGTAAAAGACCCTGAAACAGGAGAGGAGCGATGGATCAACACCTCTTCCCGAAAGTTTAGAGAAAGCTATCGTAACTGGTGGAACAGCTTAAAGAGTAACATGCAATATGCTTTTCGACAGAGTGGCGTGGACAGCGTGTCGGTTTCCACCGACGACGATTATGTGAAGGCGCTCCTGCAATTATTTCAGCAAAGAAAGTGATAAAGAAAGCGACATTGAGAACCAGGAAATATCATATCGACTTGTGGATGAGAGCAGCATGGATGTTGTGCGCGATCTCACTCTCGTTGCCGCTGACAGCCCAACGTGCGTCGGTACAGGCAACCGTGCAGCCCACTGAGATTCAGATCGGAGAACAAGCGCTGATCAACCTGAAGGTGATCACGCCCAAAGATAAAACCATTCTTTTCCCGGTTTTTGAGAAAGAGATCATCCCCGGTATAGAGGTAATCACCATGCTGCCGCCGGATACCACCGTGGAGAATAATGTGATGACACTGAACTTCAAGTATGTCATCACCTCTTTCGACTCAACCCTCTACCATGTTCCCCATATGTCGGTATTCGATGGCACCGATACCATTTACTCCAACTCATTTGGACTGAAAGTGACTTCACCTCAGCTCTCGGACTCTACCCTGGCTTATCTGGAGAAAATTAACAAGGGAGAGACCGACTCCATCGATTTTCAACAACTGCAATTGCGTGATATCAAGCCTGTGCGCAAGGCACCTTTCGTATGGACCGATTATCTTTGGATCTTATGGATTGTGCTGGCTGTCATGTTATTCATCGCACTCATCGGCTTGATCATTTTCTTGGTACTGAAGAAAAAACGGAAAGGTTATATTTTCAAACCGCCCTTGGTGTTGCCGCCGCATGTGCGGGCTATCCGTGAACTGGACAAGTTGAAAGAAGAGAAGATCTGGCAGCAGGGCAGAGAAAAAGAATTCTACAGCAGGCTCACCGATACGCTTCGCCGGTACCTGGATGAACAGGAGGGAATCAATGCCATGGAAATGACTTCGGGTGAGATACTGAACGAGATACGTGATCTGTCGGAGGTGGAATCGGTTTTCAACAACCTGAAACAGATTCTCACTACCGCCGATCTGGTGAAGTTTGCCAAATACAAACCTTACGCCGACGAGAACGATTTGAGTATGGTCAACGCTTATTTCTTTGTGAACCAGACCAGAGATCCTGATCCGGTTCCCCAAAAAGAGAATTTACAAAAGAACAATCATGAGGTACCCCAGGAGGGCGCCACAAAGAGTGAATAAAGCATGGAATTTCTGCATCCTGAATATCTCTTTCTGTTGTTGCTGCTGCTCCCGTTGATTGGGTGGTATGTGATGCGACTGTCAAAGGCACAGGCTTCCTTCAAGCTGGCATCTACGCGAGCTTTTAAAGGAATGAAGCCTGATTTCAGGATCTATATGCGCCATCTGCCTTTTGCCTTGCGATTGATCTCCCTCGCCCTCATTGTCATTGTGATTGCCCGTCCCCAGTCGGTGAGCAATTGGGAGGAGACCGAGTCACAGGGTATCGACATCGTGTTGGCGCTTGATGTGTCGGGGTCGATGCTCTCCCAGGATCTGCAACCCGACAGGCTGCAGGCAGCCAAGAAGGTAGCGGCTGAGTTTATTACCGACAGAAAGAATGACAACATTGGCCTGGTAATCTTTGCCGGTGAGAGCTTCACGCAGTGTCCGCTGACGACCGATCACAAGGTGTTGCTCAACCTGCTGAACGAGATCAATTTTGGGATGATTGAAGATGGAACAGCCATCGGATTGGGGTTGGCTACTTCGGTGAACAGACTGAAAGAGAGTACTTCCGATTCACGGGTGGTGATCCTGCTGACCGATGGTACCAACAACAGCGGACAAATTGCACCGCTTACTGCTGCCGATCTGGCACGCTCCTACGGGATACGCGTGTACACGGTGGGTGTAGGAACCAAGGGTATGGCCCCCACGCCGGTGAACACACCCTATGGCATCAGGATGCAAAACATGCCTGTGGATATTGATGAGAAAACACTCACCGAGATTGCGGCGATGACTGGAGGACAGTACTTCAGGGCACAGGACACCGAGGGCCTTCGGCAGGTATATGAAGAGATCGATGAAATGGAAAAATACCTGATCAGTGTGCAGAACGTAACCCGGCGACAGGAAATGTTCCTTCCTTTTGCTCTGTTTGCTCTGGGTTTGATATTGCTGGAGCTGCTGTTGCGAAGAACCTGGTTAAGGAATATTCCATAAATATCTCAATTATAAAGGTATAAACTAAAGTAAGACATGTTTAGATTCGGAAATCCGGAATATTTATGGTTGTTCACCGCCATGCCCCTGTTGCTGGCGGCTTACATCTATCTGAACATCAGAAAGCGTAAAGCGGTGCAAAAGATGGGCAACCTCTCCACGCTCAAGATGATGATGCCCGAATTATCGTTGAAACGTTCTTACCTGAAGTTCTGGCTTATTTTTGCCGCGCTCTGTACGGGTATCTTCATGATTGCCCGTCCCCAGTTTGGCACCAAAGTAGAAACAGTGGAGAAAGAAGGAATAGAACTGGTGATTGCCATGGATGTCTCCAACTCCATGCTGGCCAAAGATGTTTCCCCCGACAGGTTGTCGCGTGCCAAACAGATCCTATCGCGTCTCATCGACGTGCGGAAAAACGACAAGGTAGCCCTGATCGTTTTCGCCGGGGAAGCATACGTGCAGATGCCTCTTACATCGGACACCCAATCGGCAAAGATATTCCTCAATACCATCGACCCCAGCCTTGTTCCCATACAGGGTACCGCCATCGGAGAGGCAATCAGGTTGGGAGTAAGTTCCTTCTCCAGTAATGAGGAGATCAGTAAGGCCATCGTGATTATCACGGACGGTGAAGATCATGAGGGTGATGCCTCCGAAGCGGCTGCGGAAGCAGCAAAGATAGGTGTGATGGTGAACGTGGTGGGGATAGGTTCACCCGATGGTTCACCCGTGCCTGCTCTGGAGTATGGAAGTAATTTCATGACCGACAACGAAGGCAACGTAGTGGTCTCGCGTCTGAATGAGCAAATGGGCATGGAAATTGCACAAAGTGGAGAGGGGTTTTATGTGCGTGCCGATAATTCAAATAAGGCAATCCGTGCGCTGGAGACCCAGCTCGATGAGCTGGAGACAGGTAAATCAACCAGTCTCTCCTATTCTGAATATGATGAGAAGTTCCCCGTGCTTGCTTGGATTCTTTTGGTGATCCTACTACTGGAGGTGCTGGTGTATGAGAAGAAAAACAGGTTATTCAGAAATGTGAGACTTTTTAAATGAGCTCTCAGCTGTGCACAAAAAATAAAAAAAGAAAATGAACAGATCATTTGTAAAATATGGTTTATTGTTGCTGCTGTTGATGCTCCTCCCTTTGTCGGTTTCTGCACAGAAGGATGTAAGGAAGAGTATCCGGAAGGGTAACAAGGAATATGCCCGGCAGAAATTTCCGGAGGCCACTATTTTATATGAAAAAGCACTGAGCGAAAATGCCTCCTCTAAAGAGGCAACATTTAATCTTGCCAATACGTTGTACAAGCAGAAAGGGTGGGATAAGTCCATCGAGCAATACAATCATTTCATCTCGCTGGAACAGGAAAACCCCGCGGAAGCTTCAGCCGGCTGGCACAATGTGGGCAATGCTTTGCTACAGAAAAAAGAGTTGCAGAAATCGATGGAAGCCTACAAGATGGCCCTGCGTCTGAATCCTCAGGACGAAGAAACCCGCTACAACCTGGCCGTGGTGCAGAAGATGATCCAGGATCAGGAGCAACAGGATCAGGGCGAAGGAGAGCAGGAGCAGCAGCAACAGGAACAACAGCAGAATCAGAATCAACAGCAGCAATCGCCCCAGAATCAGCAGGATCAAGAGAAAAAGGCTGAGCAACCCGATCAACCCGAACAGATGTCGCGCGACAATGCCCGGCAGCTGCTCCAGGCCATAGAGCAGGATGAGCAGCAGACTCAGGAAAAGGTGCAGCAGATAAAAGCCCAGGAAAGAGAAGCTGAGGCAGAAAATAACAGAAGGAACAACAAAAACTGGTAAACAACGGTGATGCATATAAAACAGAAACAACAAGGCGTGATGCTCTTTCTCCTCCTGGCATTCCTGTTAATGGGTAATGCAACCAGGAGTATGGCGCAGGTGACGTTCAAAGCTTCGGCACCGGCAGCAGTAGTGCAGGGAGAACAGTTCAGGTTAAGTTTTGTACTGAACAAGGAAGGGAGAGACCTCCGGTTACCCGATATGCCCGATTTCGACCTCCTTTTTGGACCCAGCACCTCCACCAGCTATAGCCAGCGCACAATAAATGGAAAAACCACTTCCGAAAGCTCGGTGACTTATACCTACATCCTTGTAGCGAAGAAGCCTGGCTCGTTCACAATTCCGGCAGCTTCTATCACTGTCGATGGTAGCAATTACCAGTCGAATACAATTAAGATCAATGTGCTCCCTCCCGATGAAAAAGCCTCACAGGGAAGCACTTCTCGTGATCGGTCATCCAGCGAATCTACCTCCGGCTCAGCAACTGTCTCCGCCAAAGACGCATTCATCAGAGCCATCGTCTCCAAAAACAACATCTACGAGCAGGAAGGGTTTACGGTTACTTTCCGCTTATATACCACGCTGAACATTGTGAATTTCGGCAAGATTCAATTTCCCGAATTTGAGGGATTCATGGTGGAGGAGATACCCTTGCCGGTCAATCAGCAGCTACAGATGGAGCGATATAACGACCGGAATTATTATACGGCGGACCTGAGAAAAACATTGCTTTTCCCACAGCGTTCCGGGCAAATAACCATCCCGGCGGGCAATATTGAGATGGTCTTCTCTGTGCCTTCCGGAAGAAGTGTTTCCACCTTCTTTGGCACGCAGGAAGTGATGGTAGATGTAAACAAAAGCCTGACCACCAACCCCTTGTCCGTTAATGTAAAGCCGTTGCCTGCGGACAAGCCGGCCAGTTATGCCAACGCAGTGGGATCCTTCACGCTGACCCCCTCTATCAGCACAGAAAAAGCAAAAGCCAACGAGGCAATTACCCTGACTCTGGAGATTTCCGGTACCGGAAACATGAAGTTAATACGCAACCCGGAAGTTTCTTTTCCCGATAATTTCGAACTGTATGATCCGGTAGTAGACAATGCCTTGAATGCGACCACCAACGGCCTCAACGGTATCCGGAAGATATCTTATATGGTCATACCCCGCTACGAAGGAAATTATACCATTCCTCAGCTGGAATTTACTTACTTTGATCCTGCGACAAACAGATACAAAACGCTCACCACACCCGAATATAAGCTGCAGATAGCCAAAGGTGATCCCGGAAGCGCTGCTGCAAGCGACTTTGTAAATCGCCAGGATGTAAAAGTAGAACAGGATATCCGTTTTTTGAAGACAGGTGAGATATCTTATCTCTCCCGTACGAACTTCTTCGTGGGATCATTCGCTTACTGGCTGTGGTATCTCATCCCTCTGACTCTGCTGATTCTGTTGTTCCTGATCAACCGGAAGCAGGCACGTGAAAATGCCAATGTGGCCCTGATGCGTACAAAGAAGGCCAATAAGATGGCTGTCAGACGTCTGAAAACGGCTGGAAAATACCTCAAAGAACAGGACAAAGAGCAATTCTACAACGAAGTGCTTCGGGCGCTTTGGGGCTACTTCAGCGACAAGCTCTCCATTCCGCTGGCGCAGCTTTCGAAGCAGAATATAGAATCGGAGTTGTCTAAGCAGGGTATCAGCGAAGAACTTGTTGGTAAGTTTATGCATATTCTCGATACCTGTGAGTTTGCACGGTATGCACCGGCAGAGAGTGATGCCGGCATGGACCGGATTTACCAGGAAACTGTCGAGACAATTGGAGAGATGGAGAATAGATTGAGAAAGAGCGTACGATGATCGTGAAAGCAAAAAGAGGAAAAATGAAATCGATTAAATTGATGCTACTATTGCTGTTTGTGCTCTCCCTCCCTGCGAAAATGAACGGGCAGGACGCCACGGCAGCGCAAGCTTACAGAGATCAGGACTATAAGAAAAGTATCGAGCTGTATGAGGAACTCGTTACACAGGGTCTCCATGAGGATAAAGAATCGGCGCAGCTCTATTACAATCTGGGCAACGCCTATTTTAGAGATAATCAGCTGGCGAAGGCTATCCTCAATTATGAGAGAGCCCTGCTACTGAGTCCGGGCGACAGTGATATACGGCACAATCTGCGTTTTGCCCAAAACAGGACCGAAGATCGAATTGAAACGGCTGGTGACCTGTTTCTAACCCATTGGTTCCATGCTGTACGTGACCTTTACCACTCTAACGGATGGGCAAACTTGGGTGTGGTACTCTTTATCCTTTTACTGCTCTCTGTGGCTACATTTCTCTTTGTACGCATTCTCTGGATACGGAAAAGTGCGTTTTATGCAGGTCTTGTGCTGCTCGTCCTGATTCTCATGACAAATATCTTTGCCTTCAACCAGAAAAAAGAACGTATCCACAGAAACTATGCCATCGTCATGACGGGAGCTGCTCGGGTGAATGCAGCACCCAATGAAAATAGCAACGCTCTTTTTGAACTGCATGAAGGTACCAAAGTGAAGATCAGAAGCACCGACGCCGGGTGGTATGAGATTGAAATTGCCAACGGCAGCGTGGGATGGACGAACAAAGATAACGTGGAGATCATCTGAAACGGGCAAGGGAATTACTCGTCCACAAACAGGAGAATAGTTGCCCGCACGTTCCATAATAAATTTTTTATATGAAAGAAGCAGTAGAGGCATTGTTACCACTGGAGCGGGATCTTTTTTTTATGTTAAACGGCAGCGACTCTCTCTTCCTCGATAACTTGATGTGGACGTTGAGCGGCCGATTAGTTTGGATACCCCTTTTCCTGTTTATCGTTTTTCTATTCTTCTATAAAACCCACTGGAAGGAGGGTCTGCTGGTCACGCTGTTTTTTATCCTTTTGTTTGCTGTAAGCGATCAGGTCTCTTCCTCATTTTTCAAACCCTTTTTCGAACGCTTTCGCCCCACACATCACCCCGATTTCATGGAACTTGTCGATACAGTAAATGGCTACAGGGGAGGGCGGTTCGGTTTTATATCGAGCCATGCCACCAACAGCTTCGGTCTGGCAGTTTTTCTTAGCCTGCTCTTCCGCTATCGGTGGCTCACCGTCGGGGCTCTATGTTGGGCGTTGTTAAACAGTTACACCCGCATTTACCTTGGCGTACATTTTATTTCGGATATTGTAGCAGGTATGATTGTGGGTACCTTAATCGCTTTTCTGCTGTTTTGGCTATATCAATTTGTGCGAAACATCCTGCTTCGTCATTCCTGGCTCTCCATTCAGCCGGTCTATGGTCGCAAACATGCGACTTTGCTCTCGCTTTTTATTCCTACCTATCTGGTTGTGTTGACTATTTTTAGTTCATTTTTAGCAACTTTACCCCACTGATTCTGTTCTATAGATAGGAGCGAAACATTTTCGTAAATATTTTTAGAAATAGTTTGGGATATCTGTTTTTTTGTGTAAGTTTAGGGCATGAAATAATCCCACATGCATTAACAATATTAAAAATAAAAAGCCATGGCAAGAACAATTACTTTTAACGAATTGAGGGAACTGAAAGACAAACTGCCCGATGGTAGTATCCACCAAATAGCAACGGAGTTGGATATGAAGCCTGAAACAGTCCGGAATTATTTTGGTGGATACAATTACAAAGAGGGGAAAAGTGTAGGAATACATATTGAACCGGGTCCGAATGGTGGTATTGTTGTGCTCGACGATACCACAATCTTTGATAAGGCGTTGAAAATACTCGGATATGATGATTATCCACAACCCGACGTTGTTGAAACAAATGAGATAGATTAATCAGATAACATAACCCAATATTTCACACTCAGGTAGTCGGATATTGGGTTTTCTGGTCTTTATCTTACGCTGTGTTGTGTGTCTTACATCCATGAATACATAAAGGAAATACATATGGAAAAAGATAAACTGGTCACGGTAGCCATTCATTCATATGAGAAAGCCCATATTCTCAAATCGATTCTGGAATCGGAAGGTATTCCAGCAGTCATACATGGCATTAAAATGATTGATCCGGTCATCCCGGGAAACGTACGCGTACGCATCAACGAATCCGATCTTCCCAAGGCGCTGCGTATTATAGAAAAAGTAGATTTTACTTCCCAGGTAGATATAGAACAGGAGAAGGAGATCAGCAAAGAGATTCTCGTGCCGGTAGATTTCTCCGAATACTCCCTCACTGCATGCGAATTTGGCTTTCGTCTGGCCAAGGATTTGAATTGTAAGGTAAAGTTGCTACACGCTTTCTTTACGCCATTCTATCCGGGTGCAATTCCTTTTGGTGATTCATTTACCATGCAGGCCACCGACAAGGAACTGTATCAGGATATAAAAAGTAAAACCGAAGGAGAGATGCAGACGTTGGTGCAGAAGATTGAAAATGAAATTGCTGCCGGGTCGTTACCGAAAGTGGCTTACCAAACTATGCTGTTGGAGGGCCTTGCCGAAGAAGAGATCATCTCCTATTCCAAGAAAATGCGTCCCACGGCCATTGTGATGGGTACACGCGGAAAGAATGCCAAAGAACTCGATTTAATCGGAAGTGTGACAGCAGAGGTGATGGAAGGTAGCAAAACACCCATCTTTGCTATTCCTGAGGGTGCGAAAGCAAGCGATCTTTCTGTGATGAAAACCATCGTCTTTCTGACCAATTTTCAGGAAAGGGAGTTCAAAGCGTTTGATATCATGATGAATTTCCTTGCCTCCTATCCTGTCAAGGTTTACCTTGCCCATATTGCAAAGAAAGAAGATGTATGGAATGAAATAAAGCTTTCGGGTATACAAAAGCGCTTCGCGGAGTTGTATCCTCAACTGCGTACGGAGTATAAGTTGATTGAACAGAGTGAAGGACTGGAAGAGGCTCTGGAAAAGTTTGTGATAGAACATAACATTGACATGATCTCTCTTTCGAGTTCACGCCGCAACATCTTTGCACGGATGTTCAATCCAGGCATCGCCCGTAGAATGTTGTTTCATTCTGATACACCCTTGCTGGTGATCAAAGGAATGTAATGAAGGATGTTGTCATATACACCCAAAAAAAAGGCTTCTGTAAAAAGAAGCCTTTTTTTTGAATGGATTAGTCTGATTCTTTTTATTGCAGACCCAATTTAGCTTTCACTGTGGGCGTGATGTCTGTTGCGGTGGGGCTTACATACACAATGGGTGATTGCATGGTGGAGACATCGAAAACAAAGGTGTATTGGTTTTCATCACCAACAGCTTTGATGGCATCGGCGATTTTTTTGTTCACCGGTTCGAGCAGTTTTTGCTGTAGCTGCTGCATCTCTTGCTGGCTGTTTTGGAGGTATACCTGATATCTCTCCTGAATCTGAGCCAGTTGTTTTTGCTGGTCTTGTTGTACCGCCTCTGAGGTGGCCGGTGTTTTGTTGAATTCTTCCGACTTCTTGTTGAATTCATCCACCAGAGCCTGTCCGTTTTTGGAGATTTCTTCCTGTTTTGAGCCGAGTTGTGTTTCAATACCGGCCAGTTCAGGCATGGCGCCGAAGATCTCCTGTGCGTTGAGGTATGCGATTTTCACATTCTGTGCCACAGCTGCGATGGGAGCCAGTGCAATAAAAAAGATTAATAATTTCTTTAACATGATTTCTATTTGTAATTTATAAATAAAATTCCTTTCTTATACCGACACAAAGATAAACTATTTATTTTTAATAGCCTAACAGCGAAAGTACCTGATCGCTTATATCGATATCTGGCGTGGCAAAGATGATAGAGGTGGCTGATGCCCTGTCTAACACCACGCTATAGCCCTTCTCGGTGGCAATGTTTTTTACCGCCTCATAAATGTTATCCTGAATGGGTTTGATCAACGTTTCCTGCTGCTTGAACAACTCACCCTGGGGTCCGAAATATTGGTTTCGCAACTCCTGAATGGCGTTTTCCTTGGCTACAATTTCGTTTTCACGTTTGGTCTTTTCTGCTCCGGTAAGAAATGCCAGGTCGGCTTGATATTTTTTATAGAGTGCGTCCACCGCCTCTATCTCGGTGTCCACGGTGCTTTGCCACTGTGTGGACAAGCTTTCAATCTGCTTGTTGGCACTTTCATAAGCTGGTATTCTTTCGAGTATATACTCCATATCGATGAGTGCATAACGCTGAGCATATGAGGCACTTAAAGCCAACGACATAAATAGTGCGATTATTAACAGTGTCTTTTTCATCATGATCTCTTTTTTTTTAGTTGAATCAAACGGGAATGCGCTTCATTATGCAGACAACAAACCAGGATACAACTCCTGCAAGTTACGCTGTCGCTAGTTGTTATGTAAGACGGTTTTCTATTTCAAACGTTTACCACAACACCCGTAAAAAAAGTTAAATAAGGTGTAACCAGAGACGACTTTACTTAGAACTCCTGTCCAATGATAAAGTGGAACTGGCTTCCTCCCCTTTGTCGGCTGCCACTGCCAAAGACCGTGTCAAATCCGTATGCCCAGTCGATACCCATTAAGCCGATCATAGGTAGGAATATACGAGCACCCACGCCTGCTGAACGTTTCAGGTCGAAAGGATTCAAATCTTTCACGTTATACCAGGCATTACCTGCCTCCAAAAAGGCTACTCCGTAAATGGTGGAATTGGGTTCCAGAATAAAGGGATAACGCAGCTCCAGTCCCAAACGGGTGTAGGCTCGAGCCTGTGTGGCAATTGAGTTATTCTCATAGCCTCTCAGGGCCACGTTTTCTGTAGCAAAAGAACTGGTATAACCACTCATGCCATCCCCTCCCACGTCGAACGTCTCAAAGGGGGTCATCTTATTTTTGTTGTAATGTCCGAGAACACCAAACTCCACACGTGTAGCTATTACGGGCGTACGGGTCACTGTAGAGGGTGTGAGCGGGGTGAATGTGCGTACTTTCAGTTTCCACTTGTGGTACTCGTTCCATTTGTATTTATTCGGGTCGCTGTATGCCATGGCGTCATAATCGTTTCCGTCCCACAAAGAAAAGGGAGGGGTGGCGTTTACACTCAGTGTGAACTGCGAGCCGGTACGTGTGTAGATGGGGTTGTCGGTAGAAATACGAGACAACGTCAGCCCGAGTGTGACGCTGTTGCTCGACCCGGTTTGAAAAGGAAATTGGTTATACGACCAGTTTTTCAAGCCATAACGTTGATATCCCAATTCTGCCATGAATTGAAAGTAGTCATCGGGCCATTCAAGTCGTTTACCATAACCCAGTGAGACTCCCACCATGCTGAATACCTGATCGGGGTCGTAAGCATATTCTGCCATGTCCTGGTAACCATAGCCGCCATAGCCTCCATAGCCGCCATAGCCTCCGTATCCGCCGTAACCACCATATCCTCCATAACCGGGATAACCGCCATAACTACCATAACCATACATGTAGGGATTATAATAGCTGTTTTGCGAATAATAATTGGTGTTCAGTCCGGTATATCGTGAATAGTATGCGCTCACCGACAAGTTGTTGGGCCTTTTGCCACCAAACCAGGGTTCCATAAACTGGAATTGATAAGACTGGTAGTAACGTCCATTGGTCTGTGCACTCAGTACCAGCGTTTGTCCCTCACCCTGTGGGATAATGCCTCTGTGCATGGAGGGGTTCAGCAAATTCTTCAGTGAGAAGTTGTTCAGTTTCAAACTGAGTTTACCCACAAGTCCGGTGACACCCCAGCCGGCGGAGAATTCAATCTGGTCGTTCCCTTTCGATGTGAGCGGATAGGTAATGTCTACCGTACCGTCCTCGGGATTGGGACTGATACCCTGGCCTATGTCTGCGGAAAGTGCTTCGGGGTCGAAGTGACCCGTTTGTGCAATTTCACGTACCGAGCGAAGCAGGTCTTCCTTGCTGAATACAGCTCCCGGCTTGGTGCGTAACTCCCTTCTGATCACATCTTCATACAAACGGTCGTTGCCCTGAATAACAACCCTTTTAATGGTTGCTTTGGGTCCCTCAACCACACGTAACTCCAAATCTACGGAGTCATTCTCAATATTGATCTCAACAGGGTCGATGTTGGAGAAAAGATAACCGTTGTTCTGATAAAGATTCACGGCTGCATCCTCATCGGATATCAATCTTTCCTGTAGTTTCTTTTGGTTGTATATGTCACCCGGGCTCATGTTCAACAATTGTTCGAGCTGCCCCGAAGGGTACTGTGTGTTGCCCACCCAGTTGATGGAACGGATATGATATTGGGGACCTTCATCCACCAGCAATTCAATATTTACGGTCTTATCGTCGAATTTATAGACGGTGTCGCGGAGAATCTCTGCGTCACGATAGCCTTTCTCCTGGTATTTGGTGAGTATACTTTTCTTGTCGGCTTCATAAAGGTCTTCCACAAACTTCTTGGCACGGAATATAGTCCGGAGCTTTCCCTTCTCATTGGTTTTTTTCATCGCCCACTTCAACTGATTGTCAGTAAGGGCTTCGTTACCTTCTATCTGGATGCTGTTGACCTTGAGCTTTTCTTTTTTATCCACATCTACCTCCAGTACAACCTGGTTTTTCTGGGTGCTGTCGGGACGTTGAAAGATGCGTACTTCGGCATCACCGAAACCCTTCTCCTCAAAGAAGCTTTTGATGATTGTCTCTGCCCTGTCGATCTGGGGAGGTGTAATCTGATTCCCTTTTACAAAGCCGATCTTCTTCTCAATATCTTCCTGTTCGCTTTTTTTCATGCCCAGATAGCGAATGTCGGCAACGCGGGGACGGTCGGTGAGCTTGATCTCGAGCCAGACGCTGTCGCCTTCGATCCTGTTCTGCAGTATCTTCACATCAGAAAACAGCCCTTGTCTCCAGAAGCGCTTCAACGCGTTGGTGATATCCTCACCGGGGATTTGTATCTCCTGCCCCTTCGACAGTCCCGAAAAGCCAACAAGTACAAATTTCTGATCTTCATACATGGTCCCTTCCACTCCTGTGACATCAATATCGGCAACGATATATTTTTTAGGAGGAGCAGTGTAGTTGACGTTGAGTTCACTCGGAACCGCAGCACGCACACTATCATTGGTCTGTGCCAATAACAATGTCTGTGAAAGAAGGGTGAATAACAAAAGTAAGGTGAATGTTCTTTTCAACATTGTGATATTTCTTTTCTCTGACTGTCTTTTGTTCAGTGTGGTATGTTTATTTTTCTGATTCTATCTGTTCACTGGTTTTGCCATATCTCCTTTCACGACCCTGATAGTCGAGGATGGCTTTATACAGCTCCTCCTTGCCGAAATCGGGCCAAAAGGTATCTGTAAAATACAACTCGGCATATGCACATTGCCACAACAGAAAATTACTAATCCGTTGCTCTCCACCCGTCCGTATCAATAGGTCGGGGTCGGGCAGATCGCTGGTGTTGAGATACCGGCTGATAGTTTCTTCGGTGATATCTTCTGTCTTCAATGTACCTCCGATCACATCACTGGTAATTCTGCGGGTAGCCTCAGCCAGTTCCCACTTGGAAGAGTAACTTAACGCAATGACCAGTTTGAGGTTCTTGCCTTCCGCCGTTTCGCGGATGCATGCCTCAAGCGCTTCCCTTACATGGAGTGGAAGTCGGTTTTTATCACCAATAGATGCAACGCTGACGCCATTTTTCCTGAGGTCTGTGGTCTCCTGGGTAATGGCATACATCATGAGGTCCATGAGTCCTTCGATCTCCTCAGTGGGGCGGCGCCAGTTCTCAGTAGAGAAAGCATATAGCGTAAGAGTCTGCACCGACGCTTCAATGGCAGCTTCCACCACTTTTCTGATGGCGTTCACTCCTTCTCGGTGTCCTTCGGCTCTTTCCAATCCCTTTTCTTTTGCCCAACGCCCGTTCCCATCCATGATAATGGCTATGTGAGCGGGAAGACGACGATGATCAATTTTTTCAAATAGTGACATCCTTTTTGTGGCTAATATGTTAGTTGCCGTGACAGGGATCATCTCTCAAACCGAAATCCCAGGTTAGGCAAATCATTGTAATTGAATACCAATCCTGGTTTTTGAGGAGACTACTCCCGATGCCGTAGGGTTCATTTAAATTCCATCCCTGCGTGATGTAGGTCACGTCAAAATCATCTGCAAATAATTTTCGTATCGAGCATTCGACGGCAACATTCAATCTGTTCTTTAGTTTGACCTTTAACCCCACACCAAAAGGTATGTGTAAGCCCACATAATCCTGTTCACCCGGAGCATAGGTCAAACCGGCACCCACTAACAGGTAGGGCGTAAAGGATCTTGTCCCCATATACCGGTACTTGTCGCTGTAGGGCAGGAAGTTCCACTCAATCTGTGTGCCTGCCTCGGCAAAGGTACGTTTAAAAACGGCTTGCTCAGCAGCTGGGAAAAGGTTGCCCGACTCGCGGGTATCTCCATAAACCCGTCCTGCAAGCAGGTTCGCTTTCAGCGCCCAGTGGAAGGTGAGGTTATAACGATAAACCACGCCTCCTGACAAGCCGGGATTGTACAAAAAACGGCTTTTGTTGGCATCTCCCATATAGGAGGAAACCCCTGTGGCCAGCCCTGTTTCGTATTTATACTCCTGTGCATACAGAGAGTTGGGACAAACTACAGAGAGTAATCCTGTTATTGCTGCCACAAGCAGAAGCTTATCCGGAAAATTCATGCCTTCATTCCTTTAAATCCTGTTTCCTAGTGAACGGAAAATCGGGCAATAAATTATCTTTTGCTCAATAATTGTAGCAACCTATTCGCTTGCTCAGTTGGTATCAAACTTATTGAGCCTGCCTCTCCATATATCGGCCAGTTGTGTTTGTGTGCCGGATATTCCGCCGAATATCCAGATATAATTATCCTCATCGGTGATAACCGAAGCGGATGTTCGTTGCGTAAAGTTCTCTGGGAATAGCTGATTTTCTGCTGTTTCAACCCAGTCGAGTCCGAAGTTTTCAGAGTACATCAGTTTGTTTTTTCCTGAAGCGGTGATCATCAGATAAGGCTTGTCGTCATAAAAAAACAAGCTGCTGCCAATCAGCGATACCGTATTGGGAATTCTTGAAAGAATGTGGGTGATGGAGCCGTTATTTTCAAGAAAAATCCAGACAAGGTTGTTGAATATGTTCTCCGTTGTTGTCCCCCCCGTTACAATAAGATATTTGGAGTAGAAGGTGGGTAGATCCACCTTGGTAACCGAGAAATCCTTTACGGGTAGGTTTGTCGGAGCCTTGTTCAAAGGTGTCAATACTGTGAAGTCGTCTGTCTGCACGAAAGTGAGTTGGCCGTCGACCTCTGCTGTCGCCAGGATGGCGCCGTGCGTTGCCAGGGGAAGTTCTCCATAAATTGCTTTTACCGTGTGGGGTGTGATAACCTGCCCCCAGTTCACGCCATCGGTTGATTGATAAACAGTGCCTGTGGTGGAATCGAGTCCAAATACAGCCGCTTGAGTGGGTGTCAACGAGGAGAGCGTCAGGGTAGGAGGCAATCCGGTGAGGTTTGCCGTGCTCCAGTTGGTTCCATCGGAGGCATCGGAGGAGAGTGCTTTTATGATGCTGCCTGATTTGAAATAGGTGATAAAGCGGTTTTTGAAAGCGATAGTTTTCTGCGAATCAAAAGGAAGTGGCAGATAACCTGATTTTTTTTGCTCCCACGAAAGAATATAGGGATCTTCTTGGTGGATACGCAATTCAAAATCATAGAATTTATTTGTAACGCCGTCGGGTGCGGTGGTAGTGATCCGTTGCAATCGGTTTATGTCTACCGAGTCGGTTTTAATCCAGTTGTAGGAGCTGTCGGGGTTCAGCGTAAGCTTCACTGCCGAAAATGGGCTGTACGTGCTGGAGCCTGTAATGTTCAGTACCACGCTGTCTACATAAAACAAATAGGGTAGAGGCTCTTTGTTAAAAATCTTGCCGTTTATCTGGTCAATGGTGAACTGGGTGGCCGATAGCACGTCTGTTGAGTCAGTGGCAGATGACAGGGAAAAAGCATAGATTTGTGCATCAGGTGAATATTCTACTTCCTCACTGGATGAGTTAAGGCAGGAGGAAAAGAGCAACAGGTTAAGAGCAAGCACCCATGCCGGGGAAAAATATTTAGATATCATTCGTTTCAAAAATATTGTACAGCACGTTTGAGATATGCAAAAGTAGAAAGATTTTTCGCTTTAACCATATTAAAATGAATATTTAAAGAAAATTTCGAGTTATTGGGCTCTTTAAATGAAACTGCCTTGCGCCGAGGTAGTTTTTGATGCTTATTTCTTTGCCTTGAATTTCAGGTGCTTTTGTGCCACTGTGAAGCATGGTTGCTGATTTCTCAACATAAGCTTCATCCCACATATTTTTCTCAATGAAGGAGGAAAGCAAACGTGCCCCACCCTCCACCATCAGAGAGTATATCCCTTCCAGGTAAAGGCTTTGAAGGATCTGTTGGTTGGTGTCTCCCCGGAAGTCGATCCCGATCTGTTTCACCCTCTCGTGGAGAAGGTTTTCTGTGCGCGGCGCTGCATTGAACACGATGGTGGGTACCTTCCCGTCGAAAAGGGCAGCCGAAATGGGTATTTTGTTCTCTCTGTCGATGACGATGCGCACAGGGTTTTGTCCGTGCCACTTTCTGACGGTGAGCTGTGGGTTATCCAACAGGGCTGTATTGGTGCCAACAAGAATGCCCTGCACCTGTGTGCGTATATTATGCACGATTGTGTGGGTCAGCCTGTTGGAGATAAGTGCAGGCATTTTATCCTGTAATGAAGTGCGAGTGTGATCCATGTAGCCATCTTTGCTCTGTGCCCATTTCAATATCACGTAAGGACGATGGTATTGTTGGTTCACAAAAAACATTCTGTTCAACTCACGTGCTTCGGTCTCCAAAACCCCTTGGGTTACCCCGATGCCCTGTTCCCTGAGCATGGCAATGCCCCGGCCCGATACCGCCGGATTGGGATCCTTTACGGCAACCACCACATGGGGAATCTTACTTTCGATAATTAATTCGGTACAGGGTGGCGTCTTACCGTGATGTGAACAAGGTTCCAGAGATACATACAGAGTGGAATTAGCAAGTAAGCTCTTCTCCTTCACTGCCATGATCGCATTTACTTCGGCGTGTGCCCCACCAAATTGCCTGTGATAGCCTTCACCTATTATCCGGTCGCGGTACACCACCACGGCACCGACCATGGGGTTGGGACGAGTATAACCTTCTCCCTTGCGGGCAAGCTGCAGGCATCGCTGCATAAATACCGGATTTAATTCCATTTTAATTATCTTTGTTGGGTCAACCAGTTATCAGTAGAGCAACCCTCGCTATGCAACAGATCCAATATATTCGTCACGAATTGAGCGGCTTGTATACTCCCTCGGAAATCGCGGTGCTGACCCGTATCATCCTCGAGGAGGTACACGGAGAGTCGCACCGCCCCCTGACAGATGACAAAATTAATCATTTATCCCGTTCGGAGGCGGAAAAAATGGATGATATTCTCTCCCGACTGAAAAATGGGGAGCCGTATCAGTACGTGTTGGGAGAGGCTGAGTTTTATGGCAGGAGGTTCAAAGTTACCAGCGACGTGCTGATTCCCCGTCCGGAAACAGAAGAGTTGGTGGAATGGGTTGTGTCGGATGCAGGAGAAAAGAGATCACGATATCTCGATATTGGCACCGGCAGCGGTTGTATTGCAGTGACCCTGGCAAAAGAAATTGCAAATGCCCGGGTCGATGCATGGGACATCTCGGAAAAAGCCCTGGAGGTGGCATCCGAGAATGCCCACCACAACAAGGCCCAAGTGAATTTTTCCCAAGTAGACATCCTCCGGCCGCTCACCATGTCGGGCCGGTATGATGTGATTGTGAGTAACCCTCCCTATGTAACCGAAGTGGAGCAAAAGGATATGAGCCGCAATGTACTCGATTTTGAACCTCATTTGGCACTCTTTGTTCCGGATAACCATCCTCTTTTGTTCTATGAGCGTATTGCCGGTCTGGCGAAGGAGCTGCTCCACGATGGTGGAAGATTGTATTTCGAAATTAACAGAGACATGGCAGAGCCCGTGGCGACTTTGCTTTACAATGAGGGCTTTCATGCTGTGGAGGTGAGAAACGATCTCTCCGGTAATCCCAGAATGGTTCGTGCCTTAAAACTAGTAAAACATGGATAAATCGGAAAAGAGGGTGACCGCAGAGCAAGCCTTCGCACAAATGGCCCGCCTCTGTTCGCGGAAAGAGTGTTGTGTAGGGGATATAAAAATGAAACTGCAACGGTTGGCTATCTCTGATGAAGCAGCAGGAGAGATCATTGTCCGGTTAATAAAAGGCCGTTATATTGATGAAGCACGTTATACGCGCAATTTCATTCACGACAAAATAGCCTTCAATAAATGGGGCAAAATAAAAATAACCCTTTCGCTGCGACAAAAACAAATACCCTCCGAGGTGATCGAGGCTGCTTTTGCTGAATTTACCGATAACGAGCTCAACGCCTCATTGGAACAGCTGCTGTTGGCAAAAAGAAAAAATGTGAAAGGAGGATCACCCTACGAAATCAATGCCAAACTAATCCGTTATGCGTTGGGCAGAGGGTTTGCGATGAAGGAGATTATGCGTTGCATGCAGAAGATGAACCTGGATGAACTGCCCGATGAGACGGAATAATCTTTTGCTTGAGTTCTCCCATCTCTTTTTTCCCGCCGTCTGCATGGTATGTGGTGAGCAGCTGGTACACTCCGAAGAGTGCATCTGTTTGCGCTGCTTGTACAAGCTACCGCGCACCCACAATTTCAAACAACGTGACAATGCGGCGGAGCTGCTGATGGCCGGAAGGATTCCGTTTGAACGGATTGCCTCTTTTTGTGTTTACGCCAAGGGGGGGATGCTGCCCCCATTGATTCATCAGCTGAAATATCACCGCCAGCAGAAAGTGGGACTCCTGTTGGGGAGAGTTTTCGGTGAAGATATGTTGGGGAGCGACTTCCTGAAAACCATTGATGTAATTATTCCTGTTCCGTTGCATCCAAAGAGGGAAAAAAACCGCGGTTACAATCAGGCCGAAGTGATTGCGCGAGGATTGTCGGAGTCCACCTCACTCCCCGTGATGGTGGGCAACCTGAGCCGTGTTCTGTTTAATCCCACACAAACCAAACGCTCCAAAACACAACGCTGGGAGAATGTGAAGCATATTTTCCGGGTGAATGATCCCGATCTGCTGGCACACAAACATTTGCTGCTGGTAGACGATGTGATCACTACCGGCTCCACCATCGAAGCCTGCGGCATCGCCTTGCAAGGATGCCCAGAAATCAAAATCAGCGTGGCCACACTGGGGGAGGTTTTTTAGGTTGCTTCACCTCCCAGTTCTTTTTTCGACAAATGAGGCTATATTAATTTTGAAATCTGTATTTTTGTAGCTTATTTGAGAAAAAACGATAAAATGAACACCGTACAGAAATCAACAGCTGAGAAACTTCTCAAAATCAAGGCCATCAAATTACAACCATCCAATCCTTTCACTTGGGCTTCGGGTTGGAAGTCACCCATATACTGCGATAACCGCAAGCTGATGTCCTATCCCGCCATTCGCAACTTCATCAAAGTGGAGTTTGCGCGGATTGTCCTCGAGAAATATCCCCATACCGATGCCATTGCCGGTGTGGCTACCGGAGCCATCGCTCCCGGCGTTTTGGTGGCCGACCTGCTTGGCTTACCTTTCGTTTACATCCGCTCCACACCCAAAGATCACGGACTGGAGAATCTGATCGAAGGAGATCTCAAGCCGGGACAAAAAGTAGTCGTGATTGAAGATCTGGTATCTACCGGAGGCAGTAGCCTGAAGGCCGTAGAGGCCATTCGGCGTGATGGGTCCGATGTGCTGGGAATGCTGGCCGTCTTTACCTATGGGTTCCCTCACGCCATGAAAAGCATGAAGGACGCAAAGGTGGAACTGACGACCCTCTGCAATTACGATGCGATTCTGGATGAAGCACTGCAGACAGATTATATCGATGAGTCGGAGCTGAAAACATTGCAGGATTGGCGCCATGACCCCGAAAGTTGGGGACAAACTATAAAAAAAGCGAAACGATGACCGAATTTGTCAGTGAGGAAAAAATAATCCCCTATAGTGACGTCGAAGTATTTCGCGTGCTCTCCGATCTGCAAAAACTGGAGTCGATGAAACACCTCATCCCGGAAGATAAACTCAGCGACTTTTCTTTTGATGCCGATATGGTCACTTTTCGTATCGACCCCCTGGGAAAGATCGCATTTCTTGTTGAGGAGCGCGATCCCTGCAGGCTGATCAAATTCAAGTCGGATAAGCTGGCTTTCGATCTTTTTGTCTCGATTCATCTCGAAGCGGACTCGGAAAAGCATACCCGGCTGCGTCTTCAACTGAGTGCCGATCTGAACCCTTTCATCAAAGGAATGGTCGAGAAGCCAATGGCTGAAGCCCTCGATAAGATCACTGATGCCCTGGTGCAGTTGCCCTACGATCGCCTCTAAGCTCTCATCGTTGCTTGAGCATGCCAAAATGGGCATGCGCTGTAAAAGAATAACCGGATGATCTCTTCACAGAGGTCATCCGGTTTTTGGAAAATCAAAAAGTCATATAAGAAATAGAACTAATTACATTGTGGTCTTTTTTCGCTTAATAGTACTCGTTCGATGAGATCACCGGAATGGGCATTTCTGTAGCTAGTTCCGCTACTGCGTTGTTATACCTGTAAATCACATCGTATGTTGTTTCTCTTGAATGTTCTTTCACTTTGACCGAGAGCTTCACGGAGTCGGCATTTTCTACCCGCAGCGGTCTCAGGTCGAAGCAAACGAAACCTTCGTACAGTTTGGATTGCTGGCTCTGATAGGAGTTGTGCCGAAATTCGAGCGCTGTGGAGTGGGACGATGAAGTCTCCGCAAGTTTGTTCTTTACCAAATTAATCGCATGGGGCTGCACTCCGCCGTAGTTGAACATGAAGGAGATATTCAGATAGTCTCCCCCAACCCACACTGCGTTGGTTTTCACCGGATCGTTGCCGATGCTGTCTTCATTTTGTGCATTTAGTTCAATCACCTTCTTCGTCAGAATATCCCATATATCATTCACTTTGATGTAGTGATCATACCCGTCCTGGGCACCCGAGAGGATGGTGTAATTCAGGAAAACGCGCTGGTTCTTGACTGGCTTGTATGGCACTGACGTGGCTGCAGGCCACAGTCGCGTACCATTGTCGAGCAATAAGGAGTATGTGTTTTCCCCTTCGGGAACCGCAGTGGCAATGTTAATACGGAATTCACCCAAAGAATGAGCGCTGTCGTCGCACGATGACAGAAAGAGGATGATTCCGATTATAGAAATGCTGATTACCAAGAAAAACCTTCTCATACGTTTTTGCTCTTTATACATGTTAGATGCAACAAATGCAAAAACGCTGCATGAAAAAGGAGACTTGTTGTGATTTTAACAATGATTAACCACTTATCCCGGTCAGGCAGGTCGCTTCTTGGCAACCCATGGAAGCAAGGAGGATGGGCGCCTTTTTTATCCTTTCGGGTATAACTTTTTGATCAGGTCCGGTCTGTTGATTGCTTTGAGAGCGCGGACAATGGCCGGTCTATTTTGCGGTTGGTGCCAGAAGAAAAAGAGGCGTTGCGCATTTTTCTCTTCTTTTGTTTTTGCCGTATATACAGGTTTCAGGGTATAGGGATGAAAGCCTGTATAGTAGATCTCGGTTGCCAGTGTCATGGGTGAAGGGGTAAAGTCCTGTACCTGCTCCAGCTTGAAATGCAGGTTTTTGGTAATGGCCGCCAGTTCGGCCATATCTTCTTCCCTGCAACCGGGATGCGATGAAATGAAGTAGGGAATGAGCTGCTGGTTCAGTGCTTCCTTTTCATTCAAGTCATCAAAAATACGTTTAAACTGATAAAACAGGTCGAACGACGGTTTGCGCATCATCTCCAATGTCTCTCCGGATGTGTGTTCCGGGGCTACTTTTAGTCGTCCCGACACATGGCGGACAATCAGCTCCCT
>CAZRRC010000036.1:0-24081 GCA_964602395.1 uncultured Proteiniphilum sp.
ACCATTGCCGACAACGTGGGCGACAACGTGGGTGATGTGGCCGGCATGGGGGCCGACCTGTATGAGTCCTTCTGTGGATCCATTCTCTCCACGGCAGCACTGGGGGCTTCGGCATTTGTCCTCAACCCCTCCATGCAACAGAACGCGGTATTTGCTCCGATGATCATCGCGGCCATCGGTGTTTTTCTCTCCATTCTGGGTATCTTTCTGGTGCGCACCAACGAAAATGCTACGGTGAAACAACTGATGGATTCGCTCAACCGGGGTGTAAATGTGAGTGCGGTGTTTATCGCTATTTGCACATTTGGCATTTTATACCTGCTGGGATTCAGCAACTGGGTGGGGTTGTCCTTCTCGGTAATTGCAGGTCTGGTCGCGGGGATCATAATCGGTCAGGGGACCGAGTACTTCACCTCTCATTCCTATAAACCCACCAGAGGAATTGCGCACAGCTCACTGACAGGGCCTGCCACGGTGATCATATCCGGAATGGGAACGGGTTTTGTCTCTACCGTGATTCCGGTAACAACCATCGTCGCAGCCATCCTGATCTCCTATCTGGCCGCCATCGGTTTTGATGTGCAGCACATGGTTTCGGCCGAAAATTTGAGCATGGGGCTTTATGGTATCGCCATTGCGGCGGTGGGCATGCTCTCCACCCTGGGCATCACGCTGGCCACCGATGCATATGGTCCCATAGCCGACAATGCCGGAGGAAATGCCGAAATGAGCGGACTGGAGCCAGAAGTGAGAAAACGTACCGACATGCTCGATTCGTTGGGGAACACCACCGCAGCCACGGGTAAAGGATTTGCCATTGGCTCGGCGGCACTCACCGGGCTGGCTTTAATGGCTTCCTACGTGGAGGAGGTACGCATCGGTATGTTACGTCTTGGCGACAGCGTACTGGAGTTTGCCGATGGACACACCGTGGAGGTGGGGCGTGCCAGCTTCGTCGATTTCATGAATTATTTCGAGGTTAGCCTGATGAACCCCAAAGTGCTTGCAGGCATCTTCCTTGGATCCATGATGGCCTTTCTCTTCTGCGGGCTGACCATGAATGCCGTGGGCAGGGCAGCACAGAAAATGGTGGAGGAGGTGCGCCGTCAATTTCGGGAGATACAGGGCATCCTCACCGGAGAGAGCACACCCGACTATGCACGTTGCGTCTCCATCTCAACCAGGGGTGCACAGCGGGAGATGCTGTTGCCTTCGCTGCTGGCCATCATTGCTCCCGTAGCCACCGGCCTGCTGATGGGCGTAGCCGGTGTGATGGGACTCCTTGCCGGTGGACTGGGTGCCGGCTTCGTACTGGCTGTTTTTATGGCCAACTCCGGTGGTGCATGGGATAATGCGAAGAAATACATCGAAGAGGGCCATCTGGGCGGCAAGGGCAGTGAGGCCCACAAAGCCACCGTGGTGGGCGATACCGTGGGTGATCCCTTTAAAGATACATCGGGACCTTCCTTGAATATCCTGATTAAGCTGATGAGTATGGTTTCCATTGTGATGGCAGGGGTGACGGTGGCGTGGAGTCTCCTGTAAATCGTCGACTTTAGTTTTTATTATTAAATTCGGTAGGGGCAGTTTCGATAACATTTTGTATATTTGACGTTCGAAAAAATCACCTGTATCAGCAGAGTCATCAACATTCAAAATACAACAAATTATGAATTTTTTAACGAACGACAAGTTAACAATTGTAGGAGCTGCCGGTATGATCGGTTCCAACATGGCGCAGACTGCCGCCATGATGCGTTTGACCCCCAACATCTGTCTGTACGACCCCTTTGCACTGGGCCTTGAGGGTGTGGTGGAAGAGATGCGTCACTGCGGTTTTGAAGGAGTGAATTTCACCTTCTCCACCGATGTGAAGGAAGCATTTACCGGTGCAAAGTATATGATCTCCTCCGGAGGTGCCCCACGCAAGGATGGCATGACCCGCGAAGACTTACTGAAGGGCAATGCCGAAATTGCCGCACAGCTGGGTAAAGACATCAAATCTTACTGCCCTGACTTGCAACATCTGACCATCATCTTCAACCCGGCAGATATCACCGGTTTGGTGGCGTTGATTTATTCAGGTCTGAAACCCTCACAGGTAACCACACTGGCTGCACTAGACAGTACCCGTTTGCAGAGCGAGCTGGCCAAACACTTTGGTGTGGAGCAGAGCAAAGTAACCGGTGCCCGCACATACGGAGGACACGGCGAACAAATGGCCGTATTTGCCTCTACCGCAAAAGTCGACGGCAAGCCGCTGAGTGACCTGATTGGTACCGATGCACTCAGCAACGAAGCATGGGCCGACCTGAAAGTACGTGTGACCAAGGGTGGCGCCAACATCATCAAACTGCGCGGACGTTCTTCTTTCCAGAGCCCGGCTTACACATCCGTAGAGATGATCCGTGCCACCATGGGTGGTGATGCTTTCCGCTGGCCTTCGGGTTGCTATGTAAACATTCCCGGATTCGAGCACATCATGATGGGTATGGAAACCACATTAGACAAGAACGGTGTTTCGTTTGGCGAGATCAAAGGTACCGATGCAGAGATTGCCGAACTGAAGCAAAGCTATGGTCACTTGGTGAAACTGCGCGACGAAGTGATCTCTATGGGTATCATTCCTGCTGTAGATCAGTGGAGCAGCGTGAATCCCAACCTCTGATCCGTAAAGTAGACTATTAAATATACATTACAAACGAGCCGGCTAAGTGAGCCGGCTCGTTTTGCTTTCTATCTGTCTCTCTACCTCGATCATTCTTTTACGAAAAGTGAACCTTTTTTATTTTTTAGGAAGTGATTGGCACAATTAATTCTTATATTCGCATTTCAAAATCATACAATCAAACATGCAAAAGCAGGCTGAGCAGCTATATTATACCATAGCCGGGCATAATCTTTTGATTGCTACACCTTGCGCCGAAACGACGGCCGGGTTGCTTCCCTCGTTTGCTCCATTCAGTGCAGACCTTCATGGGGAGCAGGAGTTGCTGCTTACCTTCTCGGGTAATACACCCATTGCTTTGCCTACCACGGAGTCGGTAGAGAGCGTCACGATGGAAGGGATCATGTTTCATGTTTATCATGAACCCGGAGGTATCACCATCTCCATGAAAACCCGCGGTAACATGCACTATCTTCATTTGGCTACCAGCCGGAGTGTGGTGACCACCGATCTCACCCTTCTGGAAAGAAAAGAAAGTATTTTTCTTTCTTTTTTTCTTCGAATAGCCTATGGAATGGCAGTCGTTCACCAACAAACCTTCAAGTTGCATGCTTCAGTCATCGCAAAGAACGGTAAAGCGCTTGTTTTTCTGGGAAAAAGTGGAACAGGGAAAAGTACACACAGTCGCCTCTGGCAGGAGTTTGTGCCAGGTAGTCTCCTGCTGAATGACGACGAACCGATTATCAGGCTGATGCAGGATGGGTCGATACGCGTATTTGGTGCACCCTGGAGTGGCAGTACTCCCTGCTACCGGAATGAGTCGGCCGAAGTGGCTGCTTTTGTGCACCTTCGCCAGCACCCCGAAAACGAGCTGGTGAAACTGCATGGTGCACAAGCATTTGCCACGTTGTTTGAGCCTGTTGCACTGCTGCGTTCTGACAAGGAGAATCGTGAAAAGGTCGCTTCCCTGATCAGCAGCATACTGGAAAAGGTGCCAATATACCGGCTCGATAACCGGCCCGATCGCGAGGCGGTGCGTCTTTCCGAAACACTGTTGATGTAATGAAGGAAGACGGACGTATCGTGATACCGAATGAGCTGCTTTTCGACGAAGTTGCCAGGCAGATAACCAAGGGCTTTCGGGTGAAAATCCGGGCAAAAGGGAACAGCATGTTGCCATTTATCAGGGAAGGGAAAGACAACATCATGCTGGAAAAGGTCCGAGAGAATTCCTTTCAAACAGGTAACCTGTTGCTTGTGCATTTACGGGATGGCCGTTATGTGCTGCACCGGGTAATGAAGTATGACGAATACCAAATCGTGTTGCGGGGTGACGGTAACCTATCTGCTGTTGAAACCTGCACCCGGGATGAGGTTATTGCGGAAGCGGTTCAAGTGATTCGCTCCGGGAAAATAATCTGTAAAGGAAGTCTGTTGTGGAATATGTATCGCTTCTTATGGCCAGGAAGTACTTTTTTACGCAGAGTCTGTCTCTCCATTTATCATAATTTACGGTTCTTATTGAATTCTCAATCATACTGATACACTATTTATGCGACTAAAAGAAAATTATTCCATTCGCAAGATCGGCGACGAATACATGATGATATCCAATCAACAATCGAGCTTCGACTATACCCGGGTAATCAGCCTGAATGATTCGGCTGCCTATCTGATTGGGGAGACCGGATGCCATGCCTTCACATGCGAAGAATGGGTTGCTCTGTTAATAGAAAAATACGGTGTCGACAGGACATTGGCTGAAGCTGATGTACAGGCACTGGTAGACAAACTAATCAGGGAGAATATAGTTGATGCGTGATCCTGCAGTAGATACGTTGTTTTTGCATCTGTTGGGCGCTGCCATTTTCGACAGACCTGTCGACGTCTCACTTATTGGAACCCCGGATGCCTTGTCCTGGAAGAAGGTGATCCGATTGGCCCGGCAGCAAAGCGTGTCTGCCCTGGTGGCCAACACCATCCTGTCGCTTCCCGAAGAGATACTCCCCCCACGCGAGCAAAGGTTTCAGTTACTCCAATTGATAGAGAAGACCCAATTTCTGAATGGCAAGGTGTTGTCGGTGTTGCATGATATAACGGAAGAATATGCTCAGCAGGGTGTTCCTTACGTGCTTCTCAAAGGTCCCGGCAATGGGGCGAATTATCCGAACCCCCTCCTGCGTAATCCGGGCGACCTTGATCTCCTGCTCTACCGAAAGGGGGATTACGAAAGCATGCGCGAATTGATTGCCGGCAAAGGAATAAACATAGTAGATGCAGATGGGATACATTACAAGTTTGAAAGAGATGGAGTAAGCATTGAAAACCACCGTCGCATCACCTATTTCGATCACAAAAAGTACGATCGTCTCTTTCGGACGGTAGAAGAGAATCTGAAGCATGAGGAGAACTTTTCCCTTTCCCCCATCGGAGATCTTACAGTGCAGCAGCTGCCGGTAGAATTGAATGCATTCTTCATCTTTCAGCATCTCTTTCGTCATTTTGTTCATTATGGCGTCGGTTTTCGCCAGTTCTGCGATTGGATTCTGTTTTTGTCCAAACACCACCATGAGATTGATGCAGCTTCGTTCACTTCGCTCAGTCAGTCGTTCGCCCTGCTTTACCCGATGCAGGTATTTGCCCGTGCTGCCGAGAAGTATCTGGATGTTCCCCCGTCGATTTTTCCCTTTGCCACGATTACAGACGACAAGTATGCCGACAGGGTTATCGAGGATATCCTCGATAGCGGCAATTTTGGTTTTCACCGTTCTGGAAAAAAGCGACCCGATCAGAAGATACGAGGGATGTGGTTTTCCTATACAACCACCCTCCGCCGTTCAATGAAGTTTGGGGCGCTCTCACCCGAGCACTGCCAGATATTACCTTTCACCAAGCTGATGCATCGCCTGAAAATAGGATTCAGATGAGATCTGCCATACAATTTCTGCTATACAATTCCAGGAGTTTCAAAGGACGTATCGGAATCATTCTGCTGATTGGATTGGCAGAAGTGGCTTTCTCTTTGTTGTTTGTGTGGTTCTCCAAAACGATCATTGACATTGCCACTGGGGAGCGTACAGGAGATTTGCTGCAATATTCATTCCTCCTGGTGCTTCTGGTAATTTTGCAGATTCTGTTCCGTGCATGCGATATCAGAGTGAGAAGGATGACCGAGGTACGCCTGGCGAATTCCGTCCGTTACCGCACCTTTTCCCGGCTGCTCTATACCCGTTGGCAGGATTTATCTACGTTGCATAGCGGCGATGTGCTCACCCGGATAATCAAGGATACCGATGATCTGGTCAACCTTCTGGTCACCTCGTTTCCTCTGGTTTTTGTGGCTGTCGCACAATTTTGCGGAGCCTTGGTGATCCTTTACCTGCTCGATCCCTGGCTGGCCCTCACGTTGGGTGTGGGAATGCCGCTGCTTGCGTTGCTCGGAAAGCTCTACTACCGGCACATGCGTAAATATACCATGGAAGTGAAGGAGCACGAGAGCACGATCACCTCCCTGCTGGAGGAGAGCCTGCAAAATCAGGTGGTAATCCGCACCTTCGAGCGGCAGGAAAGCGAACTGAGTCGTTTGGAACGTATCCAGTCGAAGCTGCATCACAGCATAGAGAACCGAACCAGGGTCTCCATTTTTGCCAACATGGTTATGGGCATCTCCTTCAATGGTGGCTACATCACCGCTTTTTTATGGAGTGTGTACGGCTTGGCGAGGCGGTCGGTGGGTTTTGGTACCGTCACTGCATTCCTGCAGCTGGTAAATAGGATTCAGCGCCCGCTCTTCGAACTGATTCGCCTGCTCCCCTCGTTTGTATCTGCCAGAACAGCCATTGACCGATTGATCTACCTGACCGGTTTCTCATTGGAAGATACCCGTGATGGCATCCTGCTTAAGGGAGATGTGACCCTCCGGATTGACCGAGTTACCTTTGCCTATTCTCCCACGTCGGAGCCGGTATTGTCAGATTTCTCCATGGTCGTGAAACCTGGTGCCATGATCGCCGTGTCTGGTGAAACTGGTGTGGGGAAAACCACCCTTCTGCGCCTGTTGCTGGGACTGGTCACTCCCTCTAGCGGCAGCATGATTCTCTCCGGTCAATTACAGTCGGTAACTGTTTCTGAGCGCACACGCTCCAATTTTGTGTATGTCCCGCAAGGAGGATCCCTTTTCAGTGGCACCATTCGAGAGAACTTGCTGTTGGGCGATCCCCAAGCTTCTGATGCAACACTTTCGCGGGTGCTGCAGATTGCGTCGGCCGATTTTGTCTTCACGTTGCCCGATGGGCTGGATACCCGTTTGGGTGAAGGAGGAGCGGGCCTGTCGGAGGGACAGGCACAGCGCATTGCCATCGCGCGGGCATTGTTGCGTCCCGGGAGGATTCTTCTGCTCGATGAAGCAACCTCCGCCCTGGATTCCGAAACAGGGCGAAACCTACTCCAGAACATAAAAAAAGAACTCGGGAACCGATCTGTGATTTTTATTACCCACCAGCCCGACGTGGCTTCCTTTTGCGACCTGCAGTACCGCATCCCTTCAGTTTCTGATCCTGGTTCGTTCCCTGCATAACCTTCTCCATAATTCCTTTTTTAACAAAAAGGCATCTTTTTACAAAAAGAGTGCATCTTTTTATTTATCAGGAATTAAGATGCATCAGATATCATTACTTTCGCTTCTGGAAGTAATGTTCCGTCACTTTTTGTCTATATATCAAAAACAATTATGATGGGAATCAATAAACTATTAACGACTGAATCGAGTGAGAAGAAGGTAGAGAAGTACTGTTCTCCCGACTTTGAAGTAGTGGATATCCTTTTCGATCAGCATATTCTTTCCGGCAGCGGTGAGTTGGACGATATGGGTGGGGAAGAATGGTAAAAGCCTTTAAAAACGAGCAAGTCATGAAAGCAAAAAAATTATTCATTGTGTTGATTCTCTTGATCCTACTGATCGGCTGTGTTCAGGATGACATCACTAATCCGGTTGCAGGTTGTCACACCATCACCATTACCGCAGGCCTTCCCGGTGAAAGTGCCGGCGCCTCGGAGAATGGTACAGACTTGCCCGGAACCCGGATTGCTTTGATAGGGAATTACCTGAATGTCAAGCTTACCTGGGAGGTTGGAGATGTCGTCTATTTAGTGTATACACAAGGTGACGAGAACAAGGGCAAACAGGCGGTTACCCTGACAGCTGACAATATTACGGAAGGAGGGAAAAAAGCCAGCTTTGGTATTACTATTCCTGAGACCTTTTTAGATGAACCCTTCAATTTGTATGGCGTGTACGGGGGAACCGGGTTCGACGGAGAAACCTATAACCTCAAACTGTTGGCCGCCCCCTGGAGCGGAAAGACGTTGGAGGAAGTGCAGAACAAAGACGTGACACTGCTTCGATTTGCTGCCGAAGGCATAAGCATGGCCAGCCCCAGCTTCACGGTGGCTTTTGTGCACGTGGGTTCGCTCTTCCATATCAGGCTCTTCAATAGCAGCAACAGCGCCCTGAACGGGATTACCAAGGCCGAACTTGTTGCTGAAACCACCATACAGGCACATCAAAACGGCGGCTCTGCTACGTACAATCCAGTAACTGGAACATTTACCGGAACATCCACATCCGGCACTTCTCTGCCGTTTGATATCGCAACTACGAGCCTTGACCCCATCGGCATACTGCATTTCTGGGGCTGGTATCCTCCTGTGGCTGATCAAAACTGGCCTGCCCTTAGTCTTGGGGTAACCACTGCCGAAGGCTCTTATACAAGCACAAATTCAAAACCGGCACGCGCAACGGCCACTGCTGCCGGCAAAGCCTATCACTTCTATGCTTGTTACAATGGCGCCAACTTATCCTTCACAAGCCGCAGCGAAAACGAAGGCTACTTCGTCGATGACCGGGATGAAAACGTATACGGGACTGTCACCATAGGCGACCAGACCTGGATGAAAGAGAACCTTGCGTACCTTCCCAGTGTGGTAGATTCGAATAAAAAATCACAAACCGAAGCATACCTATACGTCTACGGCTACGAAGGTACAGATGTAGCAGCAGCCAAAGCCACCGATAACTACAAAACCTATGGGGTATTATACAACTGGCCTGCTGCCATGAGTGGGGCGGCAAGCAGTGCTGCGAATCCTAGCGGCGTACAGGGAATCTGCCCTTCCGGCTGGCATCTGCCAAGCAATGAAGAGTGGATACAATTGGAAACCTATTTGATGAACAATGGTTACAATTATGACGGAACAACAGGTGGACTAGTCAGGGCAAAAATTGCCAAATCAATGGCCACGGATAGTGGTTGGGGCGCTTCAACTAATCCTGCTGCAGTAGGGAATACAGACTATCCTGCCTATAGAAACAAATCAGGTTTTTCAGCTCTTCCGGGAGGCTATCTTCCCATCAATGATACGTTCTCAGCCATTGGTTCCTGCGGCTACTGGTGGAGTTCTTCAAAGGAAGGTATGGATTACGTCTGGCGCCGGGTCCTGAGTATGAGTAAAAGCGATGTGCTCATTAACCAGTGCAAAAAAATGAGCGGTCAGTCTGTTCGTTGTCTTAGAGATAGTTGATTATTTAACAAAAGGCATCTTTTTACAAGGAGGTAGCTTTCATTTCAGTGCTTATTCCTGTATACTCCAGGTGAAATTCCTTCACTTGCTTTAAATACCTTGTAAAATACCCCTAATGTGGCAAATCCCGACATTTCCGAGATTTGCTTTAATGTAAGGTGATCATTCTGGTTATTTTGCATTGTTTTCTTGGCATATTCAACTCGGAAACCATTGACCCACTCACAAAAGTTTGAGCCCGATTCATCATTCACAATGCGAGACAGATAAGTTCGGTTCGTTCCAATCTTTAAGGCGATATCGGTCATGCGCAAATTCGGGTCTCTAAATAGTTCCTCCTTTTCCATTAACTCATTTAACTGTACCTTTGAAATGCCGTCCGGTTTATACTCGGTGGTGGGTTTGGTACGAGTCGGTTTCCTTTTACCATTGTTTGCGGAATGCACCATATCTGCAACCGAAAAATGCTGATGGTAGCCAGCAAATCCAAGTAGAGATAGCAACAGGGCATATACAATGCAATCCATCAACAGCAGACTTTGCTTGTCTATAAAACGATGCTTCCCAACAGCATTGATAACCAGAGTAAAAATCGATACGATGCACAAAGCCCATATTACCCATTTGATCCGACGCCACTCTTTATCTTCCTTGTTGGGATGATTCTCTTTTACCGCATGAAGATATTGAAATCCATGCCTGCATCCGAAATATAACGACAATAGTACCTGAATTCCCAGTGTGATTTTACAAATCCTCAAGCGGATGACCTGCCATTGTACCAACATAGGGAAAGGTCGCTGGAATTCTCCTTCGTGAAACATTACATGGTGAAGGTACAGCTTTATTTCTTCGGGACGCATGGCAATGGAAAGAATGAAAGAAAACAAAGCCAACAAAAGGGAAGGGCACAGTATCCACATCCACCTCCAGTCTATATGGGGATCATGTGTTAATAACCTGACATAGTAATACAAAAGAGGAAATACCGAAAGTAAGGCGAAAATCGAAAGATGATCCATCCAGGCAAACAAGGCGTATTGGCGGTTGAAATATAGAAGACGCGTAAAATAAGGAATGACCGATAACGATAAGATGAAAGCAAGACAATAATTGGAGTTGATGTTTTTTTTGCTGGTCAGAAGTAGCGCAATCCAAAATTGAGATACAAAAAATGGTAAAATAGATATGATCAAAGGAAACAACACGACAAAGGTTTTTACAGAATGAATGTTTGGCTTATTTGCAAAAATAGCAGTTATCTCGTAAAAAATACACTTTATTTGTTAAAAAGCATATTTTTTTACGAAAAGAGAATCTCTTTTTATGTTTCAGGAAAAGAGATCAATGTAAATTTAGGTTATTCGTAAAAAACATCAACGCCCAAAACCGACATTAATATAAAAAAAGCCGGCTCACAGAGTCGGCGTTTTTTTGTTATTCTGTCTCTGTTTCTCTATTCTTCTCCGCGAATCATGGTGAGCAACATTTTGAAGGGTTCCGTTGCTTTTAACGCATGGGGTACTTGTGCCGGCATGATGATGCAATCTCCCTTTTTCAGATGGTGGGGAACACCCGCCAGTTGAACCTCTGCTACGCCGTCCAGAATTTGCACAAAGGCATCGTAGTTGGCCGAGTGTTCGGTAAGTCCCTGATCTTTGTCGAAAGAGAAAAGGGTAATGTTGCCTGCCTTGTTCTTTGTTACCTGTTTGCTGACCACACCGCCTGAGGCATAATCGATCGAGTTCTCCAGGTCAATCACTTTTGATTTCTCGTATGTTGCCATTGTATTTATTGTGAGATATTTGTTTAAAATAATAACCAATTTTCCTTATTTTAGTTCGTACGATAACAAACGCTGACTTCCTTCCAGCTTTCGCAGTTGGGTAATATCCTGAGTAACCTCCAGTACGCCGAGGTACTCACCCTCTTTTCCACGCAGGGCATAATACGTTATCACGATGAACCGTTCCTTTTGGAATCCCGAGATCCAGAACATTGCTTTGTTCTCTTTTCCACTCTTGAAATCTTTCAGGATCTGCTCCACCACGTGCACGCTGCCGGGTGGGTGGCACATCCGCACATCGCGACCGATGATGGAACGGTTCCGTTCGAATACCCTGTTGGGACTGTGCGAGAAGAACCGAACTTTATCCTCTTTGTCCACGAAGGTGATGTCGATGGGCAGGTGCAGCAAGAGTGCCTCCAGCTCGTCGGTATTGAAAGCACCGGAAGAAAGTCTGATGCCATCCGACTCCTCATATACCTGCTTTTCCACTTTCATACCCTGCGGATGCCATTCCTCTTCCGGATCGTAGAGGCAGTAGCCAAACTCGGGCGTCTCCAGATAGATCCTGTGCCACTCTTCCTCCGAAAGGGTGTCCATGGCCATGGGAAAAAGAATCTCCTCCTCTTTCATGATCATGCCGGCAATCATCTCAACGGTATGATCCAGTGCGGGCAGGCCGACTGTACGGAAAGAGTCGACCGATGAAACCGGGGAAGTGAGCACCTCGTGTGCCTTATTCAGTAGCTCCCTTGTCTCGTCGTGTTTGCCCCACATCACCTTGGGCGGCCCTGTAATCAGGTGTTTCTCCAGGAACGGAAAGAGCAGGTACTCCTTGCGTTTGTAATGTTTGTCGATATCGGAGAAGTTGTTGAAGAGCGTACGCAACTGCATCACGTAGCCGGGTAGTTGGGCATCTTGGATGTCAGCCAGCTTCTTTTTAATCTCTTTGTACGCCTCCATTTCTTTTTCCAGTGCCCTGTTCTCCTGTTGGAACGTGTCTGCCGGGTGACCCGTAGGGATCTCCTTGGCTCCCTGTAGGTCGATGCTCCCGTCGAGTACCGCCGTATGCAGGTCGCAGAAATTCAGTATTTCCTCTTCGGTGAGTGCATTGCTGTTGATCAGTTCCTGCTCTACTTCCACCACTTCGTTGTAGGGGATGTTTTTCAAGGCGCTGATCAGGTGCCGGCGCAGCAAGGCCGGGTTTCCTCCGTTGTGCAGTTCCAGAAGGAGGTTTCGCAATTGTTCCTTGCGTTGCATGGAATTGTTAATCAGTTCACTCATAATGATTCTTTTGTTTTAGGCGTTTACTTGTTGCTGTTATGGTTGTTATACCTCCAGCAATGTCTTCATATCTTCGTCCACGGTGGTGATGCCCGAGATGCCGAAGTTGTTTACCAGCACGTTCACCACGTTGGGTGAGAGAAATGCCGGTAGAGTGGGTCCAAGGTGAATATTTTTCACACCCAGGAAGAGAAGGGCCAGCAATACAATCACTGCCTTCTGTTCATACCACGCAATGTTGTAGGCAATGGGCAGGTCGTTCAGGTCGTCCAGGCCGAAAGCCTCTTTCAATGCCAGTGCAATCTTCACCAGCGAGTAGCTGTCGTTGCACTGCCCTGCGTCCAGTACGCGGGGGATTCCGTTGATGTCGCCCAGCGGCAGTTTGTTGTAGCGGTACTTTGCGCAGCCGGCAGTGAGGATCACACAATCCTTGGGCATATTTTCCGCAAACTCGGTGTAGTAATTGCGTCCTTTCATCCTGCCGTCACAGCCACCCATGACGAAGAACTTGCGGATGGCCCCCGTCTTCACGGCCTCCACCACTTTGTCGGCGAGCGCAATTACCTGGTTGTGTGCAAAACCACCCGTGATCTCTCCAGTTTCAATTTCTTCCGGAGCGGCACATCGTTTGGCGTGTTCAATCAGCGCTGAGAAATCCTTGGGTTTCCCATCTTCCCGGTCGCCGATATGTTTGAAACCTTCAAACCCCGATGCTCCCGTGGTATACACCCTGTCGGTATAGGTCGATGACTTTTTTGGCGGTACAATGCAGTTGGTGGTGAACAGGATCACACCGTTGAAATGTTCAAAGTCTTCGGTCTGATGCCACCATGAGCTTCCGTAGTTGCCCACAAAGTGGCTGTACTTCTTGAAGGCGGGATAATAATTTGCCGGAAGCATCTCGCTGTGGGTATATACATCCACGCCGGTGCCCTCTGTTTGTTTCAGCAGCTCTTCCATGTCCTTCAGGTCGTGTCCGCTGATGAGGATGCCCGGGTTGTTGCGCACGCCCAGGTTCACCTTCGTGATCTCCGGATGTCCGTAGCTCGAGGTGTTGGCTTTGTCGAGCAGCGCCATCACTTCCACCCCATATTTGCCCGTCTCCAGTACCAGTGCTGTGAGGTCATCTGCCGAAAGACGGTCGTCGGTGGTAGCCACCAGTGCCCTTTGCATGAATTCATAGATGTTATCCTGTTCCTGCTTCAGGTTGTAAGCATGTTCTGCGTAGGCAGCCATCCCCTTCAGTCCGTAGATGGTCAGCTCCCGCAGAGAGCGCACATCTTCGTTCTCACAGGCCAGAATGCCCACTTCGAGGGCTTTCTCCGCCATTTCTGCTTCGGTTTCTCCGCTCCAGTATGCACCCTCGTAGGTGATGTCGGCCACACTTCCGCCTGCGGAGATCAGACGCTCTTTTGCAGCGTTGCGCATCTCGTATGCCATCAGGATGCGGGTGATGAACCTGCTCTTGTCGAAGTTCGCATTGGTGATCGTCATGAACAGGCTATCTGTAATAAACCGGTTTATCTGGGGGATCTCAATTCCCAGTGCCCTCAGGCGTACCGTGTAGTGGGATATTCCTTTGCAGAGGTACAGTAGCAGGTCCTGCAAGTTGGCCACATCGGCCGTTTTTCCGCAGACACCCTTTACTGTGCAACCCTCGTTTCTACTGGTTTCCTGACACTGATAACAAAACATCTTTTCCATTCTTATCTTAATTTTTTGTGTTAATTTCTGAAGACGTAGCAAAAGTACCGCTTCCAAAACCTGATTTCTGTAACCCTGGTTACACTTCGATCCATTTAATGTATTTTAATAATATTGCCAAAAAAAGCCCATTTTATCCCCTCCCGGGTTCATTTTTTTTTATTTTATCCTATCTTTGTGTATTAACAAAACAATGGCTGTATACGACGTAACATCCTGCCCTCTTTTCTTTCACCTCTCTCCCGATGAAAGGGAAGCGATCCTTGAACGTGCCGTGAGTGAGGTGCGCAAGGTGGAAAAAGGCCATTATGTGGTAAGACAGGGTGACCCCGTCCTGCATCTTTTTCTGCTGATGGAGGGGCTGGTCCGCACCGAGATGGTGACCAAGGAGGGGAATGTGTTGGAGATTGAGTTCATTGAACCCGTGAGGCCACTGGCGCCCGCTTTTCTGGTTGCAGCCGAAAGCCGCTATCCTGTAGATGTGATCACCATGGAGGATACCCTGTTTTACGTAATTCCCAAATCGGCATGGTTGAGGGAGATGATGCTCAACGAGACCCTGATGACCAACTTCATGCGGGTGAATTCCAACATGACCGTTTTTCTCTCCAAGAAAGTGCAGATGATGTCGATCAAAAGCCTGAAAGGCAAGCTGTCGCTCTACATCCTCGAATGCACTGCTCCTCAGTCTCCCTCGTTTACGTTAAAAAGAACGCAGAGCCAGTTGGCCGAATATTTCGGTGTGCAGCGTCCCTCTCTGGCGCGCACCCTGGGAGAGCTGATTCGTGAGGGAGCCATCCGATTGTATAAAAGAGAGCTTACCGTACTCGACCGGCGCAAGCTGGAGGAGATGGTATGATGTGAATAAGAATAAAAGACCTATATTTGTCACATAAAAGAAAAAAGTTACATTCTTAAAGTATTATCTAAGTCATGAGTAATTCATTATCAAGAAGGAAATTTATCAAAACAGCCGCCGTGGGTGCGGTTGGTGTGGCCTTCTTTCCGCAGTTCCTTGCTTCGTGCAAACAAAACAAGGCTGCTGGAAGCGGCGAAGAAGTCATCCGTCTCGGTTTTATCGGCCTTGGTCGTCAAGCCATGTACCTGTTGAATGGTTACCTCGGCATTGAGGGCGTGAAGGTAGTGGCCGGGTGTGATGTGTACGGCGTGAAGAGAGAACGTTTTCTCAAGCGGGTAAATGCCCATTACGCAGCAATGGAAGAACCCCCAGTAGTGGAGGTATATGAAAATTACAAGGAGTTGATTGCCCGCGAAGACATCGATGCGGTGGTAATCGCCTGCCCCGACCACTGGCATGCATTCATGGCTATGGATGCAGCTGCTGCAAAGAAAAACATCTACCTGGAGAAACCCCTCACCTTTACCATCAAGGAAGGACAGATGCTGATAAAAGCTGTACGCGACAATGGCGTGATCCTGGGCGTGGGCAGTCAACAGCGTTCCGATGTCAACTTCCAGCACGCTGTGAAGATGGTACAGGAAGGCAAGATTGGAAAAGTGGAACGGATCAATGCCTTTGTAGGTGGACCTCCCACACCGTACGATCTGCCCGAGGAACCGGTTCCTGCCGATCTGAACTGGCAGATGTGGCTGGGCCCGTCGGAGTTTGTACATTACAACGCACAACTTGCCCCGCCCATCTCACTCGATCCCGAGAAGAACGAAGAGTACTGGGGAGCCTGGCGCTGGTATAAGGAGCTGGGTGGCGGATTTACCACCGACTGGGGTGCACACATGTTCGACATCGCCCAGTGGGGCCTTGGAATGGACAACAGCGGCCCCGTGGAGATCATTCCTGCTGGATTTGAAGGAACCCAATATCTCACCTTCAAATATGCCAATGGCACGGTAATGACCGAGGAGCCGTTCAACGAAAAACAAACCAAGGGCGTGAAGTTCTGGGGCGACAAAGGCTGGATAGAAGTATCGAGGGAACATTTCCTGGCATCCGACGACAGCCTGCTGCCTCCTGTTGCGGAAAAAACAGAAGGAGCTTATGAGACCAAGATTCCCCATCTGGAGAACTTTATCAATTCATTGAAGAGCAAGAGCGATCCGGTGGTTCCTGTAGAGATCGGCCACCGTTCCTGCACCGTTTGTACGCTGGGTAATATTGCCTACGACCTGGGCCGTCCCATCAAGTGGGATCCTGCTGCCGAGGCTTTCGTGGACGATGCCGAAGCCAGTGCACACCGGCTGTATAACAAAACCTACAGCGAAGGATTTACGCTTTAATGCAATATCCGGTACTGAATTAAAAAAGCTGCCCGCGGGCAGCTTTTTTTTGATTCCTATTGTTTTACCGGCTTAAGCAGAATGCCCAGCTCATCGAGCTGCTCCTGTTCCACCCGTGAAGGTGCGTCGATCATCACATCGCGCCCGGCGTTGTTCTTGGGGAAGGAGATGCAGTCGCGGATGCTGTCGAGACCCGCGAAGATGGAGACAAAGCGGTCTAGACCGAATGCGATTCCACCGTGAGGCGGCGCCCCATATTTGAAGGCATTCATCAAGAAGCCAAACTGCTCCTGCGCCCGCTCGGGGGTGAAGCCCAGCACCGAGAACATCTTCTTCTGCAGCTCGCTGTTGTGGATACGGATGGAGCCGCCACCAACCTCCACGCCATTGATCACCAGGTCGTAGGCGTTGGCCCGCACTGCCCCGGGATCGGTGTCCAGCAAGGGAATGTCTTCCGGCTTGGGAGAGGTGAAGGGATGGTGTTTCGCAAAGAAGCGGTTCAGCTCTTCGTCTTTCTCCAGCAGAGGGAAGTCCACCACCCAGAGGCATTTGTAGTTATTCTTGTCCCTCAGTCCGAGGCGCGATCCCATCTCAAGGCGCAGCTCGCAGAGTTGCTTCTGTGTTTTCTCTGTTTCGCCTGCCAGCATCAGGATCAGGTCGCCCGGCTTGGCCTGGCAGCGCTCGGCCCACAACTTGAGGTCGGCTTCATTGTAGAACTTGTCGACCGACGATTTCAGCGACCCGTCTTCGTTGTAACGCACATAAATCAGTCCTTTGGCGCCAATCTGGGGACGTTTCACAAAGTCGGTCAGTTCATCCAGTTGCTTGCGGGTATACACGGCACATCCTTCCGCACAGATGGCGCCCACATACGCTGCCGAGTCGAAGACCACGAAATCGCGTCCCTCGGTCAGGTCTTTCATCTCGGTGAACTTCATCTCAAAGCGGATATCCGGCTTGTCCGAACCATACTGTTGCATGGCATCGGCATAACTTATGCGGGGGAAATCTGGAATTTCCATTCCTTTAATTGTTTTGAAGAGATGTTTGGTGAGCCCTTCGAAAAGGGTCAGCACATCCTCCTGCTGTACGAACGACATCTCGCAGTCGATCTGGGTGAACTCCGGCTGTCGGTCCGCCCGCAGGTCTTCGTCGCGGAAGCACTTCACGATCTGGAAGTACCGGTCGAATCCCGACACCATCAGCAGCTGCTTGAAGAGCTGCGGCGACTGGGGCAGGGCATAAAACTCACCCTGGTTCATGCGGGAGGGCACAATGAAGTCGCGTGCCCCTTCGGGTGTGGAGCCTATCAGCACCGGTGTTTCCACCTCCAGAAAAGCCCGTTCGTCGAGGTAGCGCCGAGTCTCGAATGCCATCCTGTGTCGCAGCTCAAGGTTCTCGCGCACCACGTTGCGGCGTAGGTCCAGATAGCGGTATTTCATCCGCAGCTCGTCGCCGCCGTCGGTCTCCGTCTCAATGGTGAAAGGCGGTGTCTGTGATGCATTGAGCACCGTCAGTTCAGAGGCAATGATCTCGATGTCGCCGGTGGGAATATGGTTGTTCTTGCTGGAGCGCTCCTTCACGATGCCGGTGACCTGTATCACCCACTCGCGGCCCAGCTTGTTGGCCTGCTCGCACAGGTCGTGATTGACCTCCTGGTTAAAAGAGAGCTGTGTAATTCCGTATCGGTCTCTCAGGTCGATAAACGTCATTCCTCCCATCTTGCGGATTTTGGATACCCAACCCGCCAGTGTCACTTCCTTGTTTGCATCGGCCAACCTGAGTTCGCCGCACGTACTGTTTCTGAACATATCTATAACCGTTATTTAGCGTTGCTTTTGTGGTACAAATGTACACAATTATCGCGTGAAATACTTCATATCTTCACCACTTTATCGGCCACCTGCTCAAACTCTTTCAGGTGTGTGGCCATCAGGATGGCGATGCCGGGATGTTGTGCCCGAATGTTTTGGAAGATGGCGATGGCATTTTCCGTGCTGATGCCCGCCGTGGGCTCATCCACCACCAGCAGCTGGGGCTTCTTGAGGAGTGCCTGTGCCAGCAGCAGTTTCTTCCGTTGCCCCCCGCTCAATGTCTCACCGTTCTCACCTAGCCAGCTCGCCAGTCCCTCTGGCAAGGAATCGCGCCACGAAGCCAGGTCCACCGTCTTCAGCGCCCTGTCTATCTCCTCGTCGGCATACCCCTCGAAGTTCTCCCGCAGCGTCCCGGTCAGCAGATAAGCTTTCTGGGTCACGTAGATGGCTTCCGGTACCGGGAGGTGGCGCAATTCGTCCGTTCCGTTCCAGGTCAGCATCCCCGCCATCCGGTACTCCGGATAGAAGAGGCTGTTCAGCAGGGTGGTTTTGCCCTTGCCCGTCTCTCCGTAGAGGGCCACCCATTCGCCCCGCGCGATATCCAGCGACAGCGGCCCCACCCGCACCGGGGTGCCGGGTACCCCTGCCATCATATTTGTAATCTGTAACTGCTCCAGTGGTGCGGCCACAGCGACAGGTTCCAGTGGTGCTGCACCTTCCCCGATGATCGATTGCATGTCGTGTATCTGTTGCTCCACCGCGCTCTTTTCCGATTTTCCCGAGAAGAGCATCTCGGCCAGCTCTGCCTGGGCCATGATGCCAAAGAAGATGCCAATGGCGAGGGGCGCATCCATTCCCTGTTGGCCCGAGTGCCAGAGGAGGAAGGTGGCGACGTAGCTGAACCCGAGGCCGGCAATCAGCTGCAGGTAGAAAGAGTTGAACTGGATCTTTTTTTCCAGTCGTTCCAGCCTTTGCCGCATCTGTTCATGGCGTGCAATCGCTTTCTCCTCCAGGTTGTATTTCGCGATCTCTATTCTCCCCCGGAATCCCTCCATGAGTATCTGGTGAGTTTCCTCGCGCGCTGCTTTCAGTTGTCCGTGCAGCAGCTTGTTTCTGTGGAAGGTCAGCTGGGGCACCAGAAACAACAGGATGGCCGACGAGATCAGGAACTCGAGCGCAATCACCTCCGAGAAGAATGCCACGAAAAGGGCATAGAGGGCAATGGTGAGGATCAGCGCTGCAAAAGGCAGCAACCACAGTAGGATGTGGTTCAGTATCTGGTCGGTGCCGTGCGTACTGTTTTCCAGAAGCGACGAGTTGTTGCTCACCTGTTTGCGGAAATAGGGCAGCCGGGCGACCGCCGAAAATATCTTTAGCTGCAGGCTTTGCTGCACGCTCAGGGTGGTCTTGTGGTTCTCCAGCCGCTCAAAATAGCGGGTGGCGGTACGCAACAGCGACAGCAACCGGATGATGGAGGAGGGGATGAGGTAGGCAAAAGCCGTATTTGCCGTGACAAATACCACGCTACAGATGGCCAGGAACCAGCCCGAGAGGGCAGGCATCGCCACGAAGGCCACCGTCCAGAGCGCCAGAAGGAGAAACCCTTTCCGCCATCTTCCCCTGAAGGGTCGCAGTACATATGTCACCATAAACTCACGCATAGACCATCTGTTCCCCCCAGTTTAAGTTCAACACCCTGTTGGCCACCGCTTCGAACCGTGGCTCATGAGAAGCCACAATCACCAGTCGCTCCCCGGCCATCTTCACAATCTCCTGCAGGATGACCTCCGTCGTCCCGGCATCCAGGTTGGCCGTAGGCTCGTCGAGAATGGCCACCGGCCGCGGGTGCAGCATCATCCTTGCGAGGGTGACCAGCTGTCGCTCCCCGCCCGAAAGCTGCCTTCCGTTGTGGCTCAGGAGGGTCTCCCATCCCTCCTCCTTTTTCGCAACAATCTGCTGCAGGAAGTCGGGAAACTCTTCTTTTCCTGTTATCTCCTTTTTGAGGAGGAGGTTGTAGCGCAACGTGCCGTCGAAGATGAAAGGAAACTGATTCATGTAGGCCGTGTTCACTTTGAGCCAGTGACGCGACCATGTGTTATCCCGTCCGTTGACCGAAACGGTTCCTTCGTGTACGGCGAGGCTGCCGGCACATATTTTGAGAAGAGTCGATTTCCCCGATCCCGAGATGCCTTTCACCAGCACCAGTCCCTTTTGGGGGAAGTCCTGGTGTATGTTGTGAAGCACCTTCACCGGCGAGTCGGGATAAGCAAAACTAAGTCCGCTGAGGGTGATGTGATCGAAAGTCTCATCCAAATCTGCCGGAGGTCTTTCCGCTGTGCGGGTCAACAGAGGCATCAACAAATCGGCTGCAGCCAGCGCCTTGTTCCGGTCGTGATATGCACTCACGAACTTGCGGATATAAAAGAAGAAATAGGGCGTGATGGTGAGTAGAAAGAGTGCCGTGCCAAAGTCGTACCCCTTGCCGTAGTTGGGACCATTCATGATCCCCATCAAGCTAAAACCAAGGTAGATGGCGATGGCCGCGATGGCGATGGTGACAAACAGTTCCAGCACGGCCGAGGAGAGGATGGCCACCCGCATCACGTTTGTGGTAGCCTGGTTCAGCTCCTCGCTCTTGCGCGACAAGAACCGGTATTGAGGTAGCAGGTTGTCGAGGTTGACGATCTCCGCGACCGTCTTCAGTCGGTTATAAAATACCGCCGAGTATTTCAGGAACAGCCCGGTATGTTTCTTGTGTATGGCTTCGGCGCCGATGCCGATAACGGCCATCTGTACGGGGATCACAATCAGGGAGACCATCAGGATGAGTGCCACCCACTTTTCCAGGAAGAAGCAGATCACCAGCAGCAGGATGCTCACCACGACCGTTGCCACGGAGTAGGGAATAAAAAAGGCGAAGTAGGGCTTCAGGTCGTCGCTTATTTTGGTCATATAGAGTGCACCGGAGGTGGAGTCGAGCTGATTCTCCTGCAGCAGCACCGGATAAAGCTCCTTCTTGATGCCGGCCACAATGGTATTTCCGGCCCGGTAGTTGAATCGCGACTCGAGGTGGGCGAAAAGGTATCGTCCCGCGAGGAAGGCCGATGCCAGCAACAGCATCTCAGGGTGTAGCGCTCCGTTGTTAAGCCACAAAGCAGCGAACCGCGACAGGTACCAGCTGAAGACCACAAAGCTTGCTGAGCTGAGCAGGGTGCACAGCGAAGCCACGGCATAGGCGCCTCTCGCCACTGCCATTTTCTTGCCGAGCCATCCGGAGGCACTTTGTTGTTTTGCACTCATCGATTGCCTGTGATTTTAATTTCCCCTGACCCTGGGAGTACGGGTGATGCGGAACAAAGATAGTTATTTTGGGATCCATTACAAAAGCCCATCGGGAGAAGATAACCATAAATTTAATTTATAAGGGCAAACGTTTTTGTTTTTCAGAAAAAAGTGCTACTTTTGCATCCGCGAATCACAATTCATTCGCCACATTCGGGGTGTAGCGCAGTCCGGTTAGCGCACCTGCTTTGGGAGCAGGGGGTCCCAAGTTCGAATCTTGGTACCCCGACAGAGTTAAAATGCTGATTAGAAACGTAAAAAAGCTAAAGCGGGTTGGTTCAATTTTGAGCCAGCCCGCTTTTTTTTGCTAGAACCGAACCAACGTTGGAGGTTGCCCGCAATATAAGTAAACAGCTTAATATTGAACCGGCTATTATTCTTGGCGTGTAAATAATGAGTGAGCTACACCGATAGAATGCTCAGCTGTCTGCTGCTGGCAAATACCTGGAAACCTGTTTGAAGATTGGATGCCAGATGGAAGAAGTCAGATGTAGCTGGTCGAGATCGATTTCAAAGAGTGTGTCGTCATTGAAAAAGAAGATCAGATTGTCGCGCAGAAACATATTCGCGGAACCCGTGAATGAAGCTTGTGCACGATCGGAAGCATCCAGCACCACATAGTCGGTGTCGTTTTGGGAGATGAGGGTGTATTGCGGATTGTCTATTATCTTGTAAAACAGTTCCTCGTTGTCGAGTGTAATAAACGTTTCCAGGCTGTCGTTCATCACGAAGACCCTTCCTCCGGTGGTCTTTATCAGGTTGTAATTTCCAAAATCATCCGCCAGATCAGTGAAAAGTCTGTCGTTCTGTTTCAAATAGATCCCCTCCGGCTGTATGAAGGCATCCAGCTCTTCCTTTTTTTGTAGCGTCAGCTTTGATTCCTTGATAAACGAGCCGTCGCTCAGCCGGTAAGTAGCGATTTTATCCTCGAACAAGATAAATAGCATGTCGTTGATCACCTGGTAATGGCGGATAAACTCTTTCTTTTCCGGAATACGTATCAGATACTTCCCCTTGCCGTTTTCCAGGTTGAAGGCCGCCAGATAAGGATCACCGATCATGGCAAACTCGCCATTGTATTGCGCATAACCCCGGTTGATCAGATAGACCACAGAGTCGATCAGCAACAGCGACGAGGAGGAGGTGATTTTCTCCGGAAGCGGGTTGCTCCACAGTATGTTTCCCTGTGTGCCTATGCGGGAGATCTTGTCGCGCGAGGCATGCAGGATGTGCCCATCGGGATCAATCAACAGGTTCGATGACATGTCGGATGCCACATCTGGCTGATCCTGATAAAAATAAGAATCGGTCAGTGCGCCAAATAGCATGCCGACGAGGTTGACACCGATCATCTTGCCGATCTCCTCCTTCGCCGTTTTCGCTTTATAGTTCCACTCTTTGCCGTTCAGCAGGTTTATGGCATGAAAACCATTTACCGCGATCAACAAGATGGAGTCGTTCAACATGTAAGCATCATCCCAGCCGTAGGTGCGGTCAATTTTCTTCTCCCACAGCAGGCGTCCGTTTGCTAAATCCACCGCAGAGAGTTTGTTTGAAGTAGACAGAATGGGGTATCCCAATCCGATGTTCAGCTGTGGTTCAATAAAGTAAAAGTCCAGTTTGCCTTCCCATAAGGTATTTCCCGTTTCCGGATCGAGGCGCTGGTTTTTGTTGTTGGTCAGGAAATAGTAGTTCCCCTGCTGGTTGAGCTGCGAGGTGTTGTAGTTGATCTTGCGTGTCCATTTCACGTCTTTGCTCTCCAGGTCGATCATGGTGAGCGTCCCCACGTTGAGGAAGGCAGTTCCTTTTTTGTTCGTCTCCCTCAGCTCGAGCAGTAGATTTTCAGAGGCGCCATCCCAATGCCATTGGTAGATTTTCCCGGGAGCAACGTACCGCGTTGCCGTCACGGGAAGTCCCGTCTTGAAGGAAGTGCCCACGATGGAATCGTTCCAAACGATCAGTGAGGTGTTTGTCTGTCCCGATAGCATTCCCGAGATATGAACCGAGAGTATGATCACAAGCAGCTTTTTCATAAGAACCCGAATTATGCAAAGATTTTATGACGTTACAAATGTATGTTTTTTCTTTCAAAAGCCCTAAAGCGTCTGGTGTGAGGTTATTATTTTATTCTCCTTAGTGGTTGATAAATAGTTTGTTATTTGTTGTGGTATACAGAAATGTTTTTGTACATTCGTTGCTCGAATCGATTGCCGTAAGAAGAGGTGTTTTGAATAAAAATTAAAATAATGCAGCGATGAAAAAAACAATTTTACTTATCAGCGGAATCCTTTTCACACTGGCGCTCGCAGCTTTTGTCGCCATGTATATTTGGATTGATGTGGATGTCAAAAACAACATCCAGGTAGCGAAAGAAAAGTACGACGGCAAAGCGGAAGATGCCTTGATCGCTTATTTGCTCGATACCTCCAACTCACCTTCCGACCGTTCACATGTCGCCATCTGGACATTGGGTCAGATTCATTCAGAAAAGGCCATACCCATTCTCACCGGATTATATGAAAATGATCCGGAAGGAAAAACATGCAAGGGTAGGCATGATTCTGTGCTTTGTCAGAGAGAAATTTATAAAGCATTGAATGCTTGTAAATCAAACTGGTGGCCGTTGCATGCAAGGTTAAATAAATAAC
>CAZRRC010000037.1:0-23902 GCA_964602395.1 uncultured Proteiniphilum sp.
CTCACGACAACCAATCTTCATTGTTAACCTTAAATCTAATACCATGAAAAACACGTTGCAAAGATAAGGGATTTTGTGTTATAAAACATAACTTATAAGCAGAAAAAATCAACAATTCAGTCAATTTAACCAAAAAAATGGCCCTTTAAACAGTTTTAAACATGCTTTCTGGTTTATTCCACCTGCAGCACCAATCCTTTCAGGTATTCACCCTCGGGATGATATATGTTGACTGGATGATCGGCAGGTTGTGTAAGCTGATGCAGGATTCTCACTTGTCGTCCCGATATGGCGGCAGCGCTGAAGACGGCCAGTCGGAACTGCTCCTTCGTGATAGCCTGTGAACAGGAGAAAGTGAAAAGGATACCACCGGGAGCCAGCTTCTCCAGGGCGGAAAGATTTAGCTTCTTGTAACCCTGCAGCGCATTGTTGATGGCACCGCGATGTTTGGCAAAGGCCGGCGGATCGAGCACGATCAGGTCATACTTTCCTTGTGGCACCTGTTTGAGAAACTTAAAAGCATCGTCTGCCACAGCCTTGTGTCTCGACTCATCCCCAAAGTTCAGGGCCACATTCCTCTCGGTCAACGACACCGCTTTGGAGGAGCTGTCCACTGAATCGACCGATGCGGCTCCTCCCCGCAAAGCATAGACGGAGAAACCTCCCGTGTAACAGAACATATTCAACACATGCCGGCCGGCGGCATACTTTTCAAGCAAGCTGCGATTTTCCCGCTGATCGACAAAAAAACCTGTTTTCTGTCCTTTGAGCCAGTCGATGTAAAATTGCAACCCGTTTTCCAGCGCCACTTCATGCACCTGATCACCTCCCAGGAGATAGGTATCCACGGCATTGAGCTCTGCCTTGTAGGGCAATGTACCTTCGGATTTATAAAAAATATGCTGCAGCACATCGTTGGGCAGCACCTGTTTCAAAGCATTCACGATAAGAGAGAGATCTCTGTGCATCCCCACAGAATGAGCCTGCACTACGGCGGTATTGCCGTACAGATCAATGATCAGCCCAGGCAGGTGATCACCTTCTCCGTGAAGCAGCCTGAAGGCATTGTTGTCGGAGCGCAGGAGCTGCAAGGTTTGCCGAAGTCTGTAAGCTTGCGCAATTCGTCTGACATAAAATGAAATATCTACTTTCTCATCCTTAAAAGAGAGGATGCGCACGGCAATACTCCCAATCTGATAATGTCCTACACCCAGGAAGCTACCGTCGGCTGCCAGCACGCGCACCACCTCGCCTTCCTCAATGGAGTCGGACTTGCGTGCGATGGCTCCTGAAAATATCCAGGGATGAAACCGCTTCAAAGAATCCTCTTTTCCGGGGCGCAGCACAATTTCTTTCAACTCATTCATCGTTTTGTATTGGTTAAGTGATCATAAATGCGTAAACATGCCCAGGCGTCAATTGCCGCATACGACTGTTGTGCCGGGGTAAGCTCGGGAGCTTCCCAATTTGATAGACGCTGGCTTTTTGATATTTTTTTGCCAAACAGAATCGCATATATTTTCTGAAGGCTGTTGTCGTCGATGCCGAACTTATCGACAAAAACCTGCAGATCTATAAAGTTTTCCGGCTTCCTGGCAGAACGTTTGTGGATGGCTGCAAAGTCGTCACGCAGAGAAAGGCCAATTTTGCGTATCGCCGGGTTCACCATGATGGCCTCCAGCTCATCGGGGTAACCTATCTTGTTCAGCCGAAACAGGAAACAAGCTTCATGGGTGGCCAGTTGCAGAAGAGCCACTTTATGAACCTGGCCGCGCTTGAACGCCGGTTTCGTCTCTGTATCAAACCCCAGTGCCTGTTGAACTGAAAGGTAATTCAGTGCATCGGCTATCTTCTCCTCATGATCCACCACAACGATCCTGCCATTAAATTTCTCTACGGTCAGCTCCGCTATTTGTTCCTTTGATATTGTCAGTCCCACAATTCCTCCCCGTTTAGATTAACTTCTTCGACATCAGTTTCAGCGGCTTTCAACGCATGCAGGGGACGCAATACATTCACCAGCTTCTGTCCCCAGAAGAGCCGGAAATTCTCTTTGCACACATAGATGGCATCCTGCATCTGGTCGGTAAGTTCAAACTGATAAACCGACACAAAATTTCGGACATCCTGGTAGATGTCGGCTATATCTTCCGAGATAGTCGCTCTGACCGGCGTATCGCTGTATTTCATCTCATCGACAAACACATCCAGGTAGATGTCTTCCTCACCCATGATGGCGGCCACACGTGTAGCTACCCGTGTGTAATCTTCTTCCCGCACGAAAGTGGCAGGCGGCTCATCGTTCACCGAAAAACTGTCGGGCAGGAGTGAAGCTTTCACATACAACAGGGGAAGTATTTTCAATATCCTGTCGATCCATTCTTCGCGCGTAACTGATTCTTCCTTTTCAAGAAAGGATGAAAGTTCCACCGCAATGGTGACAAACTCAATCACCGCCGGCAGATAAATGGTTTCATCGCTATTTTTGTTTAACATACCTGTTTATTTCTGCCTGCAAATGTACAGAATTTATTCGTACACAGAAAGAGTGTATGTCATGCATCTATAACAAGGGCATCAGTTTGTGAATGGCCCGACCGTTACATTCCCGATGAGATATGACCAGAGGAGGCAACAAAACAATACATGGGGCATAGAAGGCCATCGCTGCTAAAAAGTCTTATACCAGAGACGAAATAAAAATAGCGGTGCTCGTCTCTATGTTTTTGGCATGATCATCGGAAATGCAGAGGAGGAAACCATCGACAAGATAATTCGCCACGCAGCCATCATCTGGCTGATCAACGAGAAAGAGGTGGGTATCCCTCCTCCCGATGCAGATCGAGAATCGCTCCCCTTAGAATAAAACTGAAAAGAAGGGAGCAGCCAAAAAAACAACCAAACATTTTGTGAATCCGTTTGAAAATAATATCTTTGCATTCGAAAAGAAAGAGGGAAGCAGGAAACACCGCTTCCTTTTTTGTTCATGGCTACATCAAATGATCGAAAAAAAAATACTTACCGACCTCACGGAAGACTTTCTGAAGGATTCGCCCAACTATCTGATTGATGTGATGGTTGGTGCCGACAATGCGATCACCGTGGAAATTGACAACGATGAGGGAGTGGATATTGATGACTGTGTGGCACTAAGCCGCTATCTGGAGTCGCATCTCGACCGGGATATTGAAGATTTTGAGTTGACTGTGACATCTGCAGGACTTACCTCTCCTTTGAAGACGCAACGTCAGTACAGGAAGTATGAAGGAAAAGAGGTGGAGGTGCTCAGCAAGCAGGGAAGGAAGATGACAGGCTTGTTGAAGTCGTCCAACACGGAAGGCTTCACTCTCACCGTCTCCAGAAAAATAAAGCCTGAAGGAGCCAAACGCAAAACTGAAGTCACAGAAGACATTCACTTTGCGTATGAAGAAGTAAAATATACAAAATATCTGATAAGATTTTAACAACATATGGGCAAGAAGAAAGAAACAATAAGTCTCATAGATACATTTTCCGAATTCAATGAACTGAAAAACATCGATAAAGCGACGTTGATCAGTGTGCTCGAAGAGTCGTTCCGCAACGTCATCTCAAAGACCATTGGTACCGACGAGAATTACGACATCATCATCAATCCCGACAAGGGAGACCTGGAGATATGGCGTAACCGTACCATTGTGGAAGACGATCAGCTTGAAGACCCCAACCTGCAAATCACGCTTTCTGAAGCTTTGAAAATAGACGAAGACTTTGAGGTGGGTGAAGAGGTAACAGATGAGGTATCGCTTGAGCATTTCGGACGTCGCACCATTCTGAACCTGCGTCAGACGCTGGCCTCCAAGATACTGGAGTTGGAGAAGGACAACCTTTACAACAAGTACAAGGAGAAAGTAGGTGAGATTGTATCGGGTGAAGTGTATCAGGTATGGAAAAAGGAGTTGTTGTTGCTAGATGACGAACACAATGAACTTATTTTGCCCAAGACAGAACAGATACCAAGCGATTTCTTCCGCAAAGGGGAGCATGCCCGTGCCGTGGTTGCCCGTGTAGAAAACAAAAACAACAACCCGCGGATTGTTCTATCCCGTACATCGCCTGTATTTCTGGAACGCTTGTTCGAACAGGAGATTCCGGAGATTGCCGACGGACTCATCACCATCAAAGGGATAGCCCGTATTCCCGGAGAACGCGCCAAAGTGGCCGTGGAGGCTTATGACGACCGTATCGATCCGGTAGGTGCCTGTGTGGGCATGAAGGGATTCCGTATTCATGGTATCGTACGGGAGCTGCGCAACGAAAATATCGATGTGATAAACTTCACCAACAATACCTCGCTGTTTATTCAGCGCGCGTTGAGTCCCGCGAGGATCAACTCCATCACCGTGAAGGAGGAGGAGCATCGCGCCGAGGTCTTTTTGAATCCCGAGGAGGTGTCGCTTGCCATCGGTAAGGGGGGAGCCAACATCAAGCTGGCATCCATGCTAACTGGGTATAATATTGAGGTTTTCCGTGACATCGATGATGTGGACGAAGAAGATATCTACCTCGATGAATTCCGTGATGAGATTGATGGCTGGGTAATCGACCAGTTGAAAAAGATTGGATGTTCCACAGCCAAAAATGTACTCACCACGAGCAGGGAACGGCTGATCAGAGAGGCTGACCTGGAAGAAAGTACGGTGGATGAAATACTGGCCATCCTGCGCTTCGAGTTTGAAGAGGAGGAAGGAAACAACATCGCGGAACAGGAAAACACCGCATCACAGAACAGTCACGTGGAGCAGGAGGAGACCGAAGAGGAAGAAGAGAGACCCTAACAAAAAAGAGCGTCGGAGAATCACAACTGATCCGCGATAACAGACTGTTCACAACCATATAAAGAGAGAAAAGGATAAACGAGTATATGCCTATCAGACTAATCAAAGTATCGAAAAATTTAAATGTAGGAATCAACAGCCTTGTTGAATTTCTGCACAAGAAAGGTATCGAAATAGAAGCAAATCCTAACGCCAAAATAGAGGATGAACAGTACGACATACTGATCGCTGAATTCGGGAAAGACAAGAATATTCGCCGCGAAGCTACTGAAACAAGGGAGAAGATGCACCGCCGCGATGAAAAAAGGGAGACGGTGGCCATCGAAGGCTATGAACTGCCGGAAGAGAGTTCCAAGAAGAAAGTGGAAAAAGAGGTCATCGAAACCGAAATTCCCAGGGAACTGAAACCTCGTTTCAACGTCGTGGGCAGCATAGATCTGGATAACCTTCACAAGAAGAAAACCGAGCCAAAGCAGGAAGAAGTGGTTGTTGAGGTTACCCCTGAAGCAGAGATCGTTCCAGAACCGGAGATCGTTCCGGAACCGGAGATTGTTCCGGAACCGATGGTCTCTCCTGAACAGGCCGACACCACACCGGCACCGGAACTTCCGCAAGAGCGGGAAGTTATTCCGGAACCGATATCAGTTCAGGAGTCTCCGGTAGTTAAGGAGGAAGAAAGCACCCCGGTGATATCCAATGAAGAGGAGATCATCACGACGCCCACGCCCGTGGAAGTGAAAGTAGAAATGGGTCCAACAGATTCAGAGGTCGCTGATGTAGAACTTCAAACTCCGATTGAAAGGGAAGAAACCCCACAGACAACAGAGGTAAAACCGGATGACATAGCCGCGGAGATTGTTGAAAAAACCGAGGACTCGCGCACCGATAAGGTGTTCCGCCTGAATAAAAATAAGCTGGAGTCGAATATTGTGGTAAAGGGATCCATCGATCTCGATGCCATCAACGACCGCACTCGTCCCCCGCGCAAATCAAGAGCTCAACGTAAAAAAGAACGACTGGAGCGCGAACAAAAGGCCATCGACGGCAAAAAGCTGAAAGATGAAAAGGTGAAACTGTTGAAGAAAGAGGCTATTGACGAAAAGAAAAAGCCAGTTTCTTCCGACGCCGACGACGATAACAAGAAGAAGAAACGCACCCGCATACGCACCGCAAAGGTAAACATCGATAAACCGGGTACGGTAAGCCAGCCCTCTCGCGGTGACAGGAAGCCTTCACTCAGAAAGCCGCTCAAGGCAGCAGTGAGTGAGGAAGATGTACAGAAACAGATCAAAGAGACACTAGCCCGTCTCACCGAGAAGAGGGGAAAAAAAGGAGGTGCCAAATACAGACGCGAAAAAAGAGAGGCAAGCGCCCATCGTCATCAGGAGGAACTCAAGCAGCAAGAAAGAGAAAGCCGCGTATTGCAGCTGACCGAGTTTGTGACCGCCAACGACCTGGCTAACATGATGAATGTGCCAGTGACCAACGTGATTTCCACCTGTATGAGTCTGGGTGTAATGGTAGCCATCAACCAGCGTCTCGATGCAGAGACCATCAACATTGTAGCAGAAGAATATGGGTTCAAGACCCAGTATGTAAGTGCCGATGTGATTGAGGCGATTAACGAAGAGGAGGATGATCCCGAAGATTTGATTCCGCGTCCCCCTATTGTCACGGTGATGGGCCATGTGGATCATGGAAAGACCTCACTACTCGACAGCATCCGCAGCACCAACGTGATTGCTGGTGAAGCCGGAGGAATTACCCAGCATATCGGTGCCTACAACGTACAGTTGAATGATGGCAGGAAGATCACCTTCCTCGATACCCCCGGTCACGAGGCCTTTACCGCCATGCGTGCTCGCGGAGCCAAAGTAACCGACGTGGCCATCATCATTGTGGCTGCCGACGACAATGTGATGCCACAAACGGTGGAGGCTATCAACCATGCCGGTGCTGCCGGCGTTCCCATCGTATTCGCCATCAATAAAATAGACAAACCCGGGGCCAATCCCGAAAAGATTAAAGAGCGACTTGCCGAGATGAACTACCTGGTGGAAGACTGGGGAGGCAAATACCAGTCGCAGGATATTTCCGCAAAGAAGGGCATCGGCATCCAGGAACTGCTGGAGAAGGTTGTCCTTGAGGCCGAGCTCCTCGAATTGAAAGCCAATCCCGATCGCAGGGCCACGGGCTCGATCATCGAGTCGGAACTCGACAAAGGACGTGGATACGTATCAACGGTACTGGTAGAAAACGGCACCCTGCGTCAGGGAGACATTGTAATTGCAGGTGCCTATTACGGCCGTGTAAAAGCGATGTTCAATGAGCGCAACCAGCGCATTGAAGAGGCGGGTCCCGCTGAACCAGCACTGATACTCGGGCTCAACGGCGCTCCACAGGCGGGCGACACGTTCAACGTGATGGAGACCGAACAGGAAGCACGCTCTATCGCCAACCGCCGCGAACAACTACAGCGTGAACAGTCGTTGCGTACCCAAAAAATGCTAACACTTGATGACATCGGCCGCAGAATTGCCATTGGGAACTTCCAACAGCTGAATATCATCGTGAAAGGTGACGTGGACGGTTCTGTGGAAGCCCTCTCCGACTCACTCATTCAACTCTCTACCGAAGAGATTCAGGTGAACGTGATCCACAAGGCAGTGGGTCAAATATCGGAATCCGACGTAACGCTTGCCGCCGCCTCCGACGCCATCATCATCGGTTTCCAGGTGCGTCCGTCACTGGGTGCACGCAAGGAAGCCGAGAAAGAAGGGGTCGACATCCGCCTTTACTCCATTATCTATGACACCATCGAAGAGGTAAAAGCAGCCATGGAAGGCATGCTCTCTCCCGATATCAAGGAAGATATCACCGGAAATGTGGAGGTACTCGATGTGTTCAAGATCACGAAAGTGGGAACCGTCGCCGGCTCCATGGTTCGCGACGGAAAGATCAAACGCTCCAGTCGCATCCGTCTGGTGCGAGATGGTATCGTCATCTTCACGGGCGAACTGGATTCGCTCAAACGGTTCAAGGAAGATGTGAAAGAAGTTACTTCGGGTTACGAATGTGGGATTACCATCCGCAATTTCAATGACATCAAAGTGGGTGACGTAATTGAAGCCTACGAAGAAACTGAAATAAAGAAAACATTGTAGGACTGCCCCTCCTACATGAAACAATCCCGTGAAAACGGAATAAGGGGCATATTTGTAGACCAGTTGACATTGTTATTTTAATTCCTACCCTGACAGCGGCCGCACCCGCTTTCCTCGAACGCTGATGCGGCCGCAACACACAGGGATGGATGTTCCCCTCGACATGCAACTGGTGATACAATGATTAGAAGTAGTTCCATTAAATTTGATGATTATGACAAAGAAACTCATTTTTACCTTTGGTCTGTTTATTTTGTTTACGGCTACCCAAGCGTTTGCACAATCTGCAACACAGGTAACTGTGGCATTTGTGAATAGTGCTGAGTTACTGGAACACTATCCGGAAAAAGAAGCCGCCGCACAGCAACTGCTTGCTTTAAGCGATAATTACAAAAAAGAACTGGAGTTAATGCAAAACGAGTATAACAAGAAGTATTCCGACTACATAACCTATCAGTCATCGCTGGCGGAAAACATCAAGCTGCGCCGCATGCAGGAGCTCACGGAGTTGGAGAACCGGATGCAGCAGTTCATGGAGCTGGCACAAGAGGACATTGAGAATCAGGAAAAGGCTCTTTTGAAGCCGCTCAAACAAAAGATCATAGAGGCTATTCAGGCTGTGGGTGTTGAGCACAATTACACTGTGATTTATGACCTTGCCAATCCAGGCATTGCTTTCGTCTCTCCTTCTGCAGTCGATGCCAATCCCTATGTAAAGCAGAAGCTAGGCATTCGTTAAACAACTTTTGCCGTGGTGAAGAAACTTTCTCTCTCAGATGCTGGGGCAATAGGCATATTCGATTCGGGTTACGGGGGACTTACCGTCCTGTCCGAGATAAAACAGCTGATGCCTGCATATGACTACATCTACCTGGGTGACAATGCCCGTGCACCTTATGGAAGCCGCTCGTTTGAGAGCGTCTATGAGTTCACACTCGAGGCGGTAGAATGGTTTTTCACACAAGGGTGCCACTTGGTGATCCTAGCATGCAACACTGCTTCGGCAAAGGCATTGCGTACCATACAGCAGGTTAACCTGCCCGCAATTGATTTCCACAAAAGGGTACTGGGTGTGATTCGTCCCACTGTGGAAAGCCTTACGGGACTGTCACAGACAAAACACATTGGTGTGCTGGGAACCGAAGGAACGATCCAGTCGAAATCATACGAGATAGAAATAAAAAAACTTCACCCTGAGCTCACCGTCACTGGCGAAGCTTGTCCCATGTGGGTGCCACTGGTGGAGAACAGAGAGTTCGACAAACCCGGTGCCGATTACTTTGTAAAGCAACATATCGACTGCCTCCTCACGAAGGATCCGCTGATCGACACCCTCATATTGGGATGTACCCATTACCCATTGCTGCTACCCGTCATAAACAGGTTTTTGCCTGTACACATAAAGGTGATATCTCAGGGGAGCTATGTGGCCAACAGCCTGAAAGATTATCTTCATCGTCACCCGGAGATGGAGGAGCGATGTACAAAAAATGGTACTGTCAGGTATTTCACCACAGAATCGCCAGAGAAATTCAAACAACAAGCATCCCTCTTCCTCAATGAAGCAGTAGATGCCGAAAGAACAACACTCTCTAGAAAACAATGAACTGGTTCGATGTACTCGTTGGCATACTGCTGTTGATTGCTTTTATCGACGGCTATCGCAAGGGGCTTATCATGCAGCTTGTGGGACTGGCCACCCTTGTGCTGGCAGCCATCTTCGGGGGCAGACTGGCGGAGAGGATTCTTCCGGAGATTATCCGACTGATAGACATTTCGCCGGCGAGCGCCAGGGTGCTGTCCTTTGTGCTTGCCTTCGCTCTGATCGCTATCATCCTCTCATTGATAGGCAGGCTGATTCAAAAGTTCGTGGATGTGGTGCTACTGAGTTTTATCAACCGGCTGCTGGGAAGTGTGGTCGCCATGGCCACGATGATGTTGTTTCTGAGTATCCTCCTCAATCTAATACTTGTATTCGATAAGGAGGAAACAGTCATCAACAAAAGGACAAGGCAGGAGTCCTTCTTTTTCGAACGGGTAGAAGCAGTGGTACCAGCCATCATACCCTACATGAAAAAAGAACTTTGGGAAGAGTATATTCCCAATCCCTACCGTGAGGAGCTTGAAAAGAAATCCGACAGCACATACCGTTATTTACCTGAAGGAGCCCTCATTGATTCCGTATACCAACAACAACATTTCAACGTAGATTAATGGGAAAATATTTTCAAATACACAAAGAGGGTAAGACGCCTTTAGCCAGAATATTCGCTGTGCTGTTATTCATAAACCTGATCAACTTCATCTTTCTTACCGATACATACTTCACGACTATTTTCTTTTTCATATCGGTGCTGTCGTTTGCGATGACTCTCAACTTTTACAGAAGTCCCGACCGCACCTATAAAGGTGATCTGCATGGGCTGGTGAATGCCCCCACTGACGGACGAATCGTCACCATAGAGAAAGTGACCGAGAATGAATTTCTGCACGATGAACGTATCAAGATATCCATCTTCATGTCGTTGTTCAACGCGCACGCCAACTGGGTGCCTGTAACTGGAAAGGTTGTGCACCAGTCCCATGTGGATGGAAATTTCCATGCTGCCTACCTACCCAAATCGAGCAGCGAGAACGAACACACCAACATTCTGATTGAGACACCCGAATATGGGCTGATTCTCACCAAACAAATTGCAGGAGCCATGGCACGGCGTATCATCACATACGTAAAGGAAGGCGAAGAAATTCATATAGGTTCACCGCTGGGTTTTATCAAACTGGGCTCGCGCATGGATATATATCTACCTCCCGATAGCGATATTCTGGTGGACATCGGTGAAGAAGTGCGTGCCAATGTCACCTTTCTGGCACGTCTGAGCAAAAAGATGCAGGAATAAACCGACAGCAACCCATTTGCAATGCATTGGCAGCGTATTTTCAATAGAACCCGATAAATAAGATCACAATTATGCGGAAACATATACCCAACATCATCACACTGGCCAACCTTTTTGCAGGGTGTGTTGCCATCGCCATGGCCTTCGAAGGGAATTTCACCGCTGTTGCAGTATGGGTGGCCCTGGCAGCGCTCTTTGACTTTCTCGATGGCGTCTTTGCCCGCCTGCTAAAAGCCTACTCCGACATTGGCAAGGAACTCGACTCTCTGGCCGACGTGGTCAGCTTTGGCGTGGCTCCAGCGGCGGCGCTGTTCGTCTTGTTGCGTGACCATACTCTCCTTCCCGGCTTCACTGAGCCACTGCAAATGTATGTCCCCTATCTGGCTTTTATGATTCCGCTGTTTTCGGCGCTACGGTTGGCTAAATTCAACATCGACGATCGACAGACAACCTCCTTCAGGGGACTGCCGACACCCGCTAATGGTCTTTTCTGGGTAAGCTTCAGCGTGGCCGTTTCCGGTATAGCAAACAGCAGCTACATTGTTTTCCCGGTGATCTTTATCCTGGTCGCCCTGCTCTCCTGGTTGATGGTGTCGGAGATACCGATGTTTTCCCTCAAAATTAAAAAAATCAGCTGGAAGGGATATGAGCGGCAGTGGCTTTTGGTAGTGATGATGGTTGTTCTGGTAGCGATATGGGGCATAGCTGGCATTGCCTGGGGTATACTCTCCTACATTTTACTCTCGGTGATTACACCCTCCGCAAATCGTTAAATTATACAAACCACTTCTGTGGATCAACCAATTCTTTATATCTTTACTGGTAATAAATTTTTATACACCATATGGGATTTCTAATTAAATTTCTCCTCTTCTTTACGATCGTTTACCTAGCATTGAAAGCATTTGTCCGCTTTTTAACAGGGAAAAAAAGCACGCAGGCCCCTCCCCGTCAGCAGCAACAGGCTTATACAAGACAACCTGAAACACAGGAAGATCGCATTATCGAATATCAGAAAAAAAACTTTGAGAAGAGCGATGTGGAGGATGTTGATTTTGTGGAAATCAAAAGCAGCATCGGAGAAAAATAAGCATCTTATCTATCAGAAGGAAGTACAATCATAAAAGCATTAGTCATGACAGATATTTTTGAGAGACTACAAAATGTCAATGGACCACTGGAGCAGTATCGCCAGAAAGCGGAAGGGTATTTTATGTTCCCGGAACTGGAAGGTGAAATAGGACCTCGCATGAGATTTCTTGGCAGAGAAGTAATCACCTGGAGTCTGAACAATTACCTGGGGCTGGCCAACCATCCCGAAGTGCGCGAGGCCGATGCGAAAGCTGCAGCCGACTGGGGGATGGCTTACCCCATGGGCGCCCGTATGATGTCGGGCCAGACAAAGTACCACAAGGAGCTGGAAGAAAAGCTGGCCCGTTTTGAGAAGAAGGAAGCAGCCTACCTGCTCAACTATGGCTATCAGGGGATGGTATCCATCCTCGACTCGCTGGTGTCGCGCAACGATGTCATTGTCTACGACTCAGAGTCACATGCCTGCATCATGGATGGCATTTTTCTGCACAAGGCTAAGGGAGGCAAGAGCTTCGTCTATCCACACAACGACATGGAAAGGTGCGACAAAATGCTCAGCTTTGCCACGCGAAAAGCAGAAGAAAACGGTGGTGGTATTCTGGTCATTACCGAAGGAGTCTTCGGCATGTCGGGCGATTTGGGTAACCTCCCCGGCATTGTGAAGCTGCGGGAAAAGTACAGTTTCCGTCTGATGATCGATGATGCGCATGGTTTTGGCACCATGGGTGAGAGTGGCGCAGGTACCAGCGAACACTTTGGACTGATGGACGAGGTAGATATCTATTTTGCCACCTTCGCCAAATCCATGGCCGGCATTGGTGCTTTTGTCGCTTCTAAAAAGGCAATCGTGGATTCACTGAAGTACAACATGCGTTCGCAGATTTTTGCCAAATCGCTTCCCATGCCCATGGTTATTGGTGCACTGAAGCGGCTGGAGATCCTGCAAACGCAACCCCAGCTCAGAGAAAAGCTCTGGAAGGTAGTTCGATTGCTCCAGGAGGGGCTTATTGCCGAAGGATTCAATATCGGCAACACCCAATCGTCCGTCACCCCGGTTTACGTAAAGGGGAATGTCGCTGAGGGAACCAACATAGTAGTCGATTTGCGTGAAAATCATGGTATATTCTGCTCCATCGTGGCTTACCCTGTCGTCCCAAAAGATGTACTCATGCTCCGGTTAATTCCCACCGCTGCTCATACGCAGAAGGAGGTGGATGAGACCATTGCCGTATTTAAAAAGATCAAAATAAATCTCGAAGCCGGCGCATACAAAGCAGAAGAGATGCAGTCGATGTCGACTGAATAACCTGATCCGCAATCCATGTTACGTGTCAAGATACAACACAAGTATCACCTGACCTGCACACAGTGTGGTTATGTGACGCCCAACTTCTGGACCTGGTTCGATCAGAACCAGCAGTGTCCCCAATGCGGGAGTAAACATTCTGAGGTGTGGTACAACAGACGTTACCAGCGCCTGCCACGCATTATCAAACGTAAGCCAGACAGCTTCTGGCATTATTTTCCTTTTCTTCCACTGCTCAGGCGGAGACATATCATCTCCAAAGGTGAAGGTGCTATTCCTGTGGAGCGATGGACATTTTTGGAAGAGTTTGCCAGGAAAGAGTTTGATCTCGATCTCAAGGTACATGTCTACCGCAATGATCTGAACGGTGGCACGGGCACCTTCAAGGACATTGCCGCCTCCATGGCTGCCAGTCTATTCAATGAACTGGGAATCAATCAGTATTGCATTGCTTCCACCGGAAACTCCGCAACAGCCTATGCCAAGTACCTCTCCATGGCCAATGTAAACTGCTCCGTCTTCATGCCCGAGGATGCCATAAAAACTTCCGAGGCCACCATCAGCTCATACGGGCAGCAGGTCTTCCGGGTGATGGGCGATTATGCCAAAGCCAAAGAAATCGCGGCAGGCTATGCCAAAATACACAATATACCCATGTCCACTGGCAACATCGATCCCATCCGGGTGGAAGCCAAGAAAACCATGGTCTTCGAATGGTTGCGGCAGATGGAGACATTTCCGGATGTCTACATCCAGGCGGTGAGTGGTGGCACAGGCCCTATTGCCATCGACAAAGGAATACGAGAAATCAAACATGTATATCCTGAACTAAAGAATCCTCGCTTCCTGTTGGTGCAGACCGACAAATGTGATCCCATGGTACAGGCCTGGGAGAAAGCCGAAGCGAATGGTTTCCCTGAAGGCTATGAGAAGGAATACCCGGTAATCGATAGCCCTCTGACCGAGGTACCCACGCTGGCTACAGGTAATCCTGCCACCTACCCCATTGTAGCAAGGCTGGTAAAAGCATCCAGCGGCGCCTTCCTGCGGATGAGGGAATCGAAACTGTTGCCGATGGGAAAGCTGATGGCCTATGAGAAGAAGGTGATCCCCGGTCCCGCTTCTGCAGTGGCCATGGCCGGATTCTTCATCGCCCTGCGCAAGAACCTCATCAAAAACGGCGAGACAGTGTTGATCAACCTCGGCGAAGGGGCAAACCGGGCACCTTACTATCTGGAGCAGATGATCTATACCTCCCACAATGTGAACAATGTGGATGAATGTGCGCCCCACTCCATTGACGACTTCCGTGGCCAACTCTGGAAGGAATTATTGGAAGACTGATCGCTGACCGCTCAAAAACATGCCACCCAGCAAAACCATATGGATTACGGGCGCTTCGTCGGGTATCGGTGAAGCATGTGCCCATCAGTTTGCCCGTGAGAAGGCAAACCTCATCCTTACCGCCACGCGGGCCGACAGGCTGGCTGTGGTACAGCAGGAGTGCATCCGGCTGGGTGCGCAATGCAAGGTACTCCCGTATGATCTCTCCAACCTGGCAGATATCGATGCGCTGACCGACAAAGCCCTTGCTGCGTTCGGGCACATCGACATCGTCTTTCTCAATGCCGGCATCAGTCAGCGTGGAAAGATGGCAGAGACCAATTTTGCGGTGGACCGGAAGATCATGGATGTGAACTTCTTTTCCCCTGTAAAGATCACAAAACGGCTGTTACCTGCAATGATTGAAAATGGTGGAGGAACACTTGCTGTCACCAGCAGCATTTCCGGCAAGTTCGGCTTTCCACTGCGCTCAGCCTATGCCTCATCCAAATTTGCGCTCTACGGCTTTTTTGAGACCGTGCATGCCGAGTATTATGATGACAACATCCGTGTGGTAATGGTCTGTCCGGGGCGTGTAAAAACAAATATTTCATACAATGCCCTGGAGGGTGACGGTAGCCAACACGGGCTTTTGGATGAAGGACAAGCAAAGGGAATCTCCCCAGCGCAGGCAGCCCGTAAAATTGTGCGGGCCATCCACAAACAAAAGCCCGAGGTACTGGTCGGTGGAAAAGAGCTATTGATGGTTTACATCAAACGTTTTTTTCCGGGTCTCTCTCGCCGGATGGTACGGAAAATTAAAAATAGCTGATCCAGAGAGTAATCCTCGACAACCTCCTCAAGAGATGACGCATATGGAAAATAAATACATCATTGCCGGCATACAGCAGATCGGCATCGGCGTTGAAAACTTCGCCGAAGCGTGGAAATATTACATCGACGTTTTCAATATGGACATCCGCATCCTCGAGGATGACAAGGTGGCAGAGTTGATGCTGCCCTACACTGGAGGGAAACCACAGAAGCGTCGGGCAGCCATAGCCCTGAACATGCAGGGAGGGGGTGGCTTTGAGATCTGGCAGTACGCCGAACGCAAGCCGCAACCCATCGGCTTTGAGATTCAGGCAGGCGATCTGGGTGTGTTTACAGCCAAGATTAAAAGCCGTGATGTGGTAAAAACATACGAGCTGTTCAGCAGGAAAAAAAATATCCATATCCTGGGTAGGCTCACCGATGGCATCGACAGACATCCGACTTTTTTCATGAAAGATCCCTTTGGTAATACCTTTCAGATTATTCATGAGCCTTCAGTCTATCGTGATGAAAAACGGCTTACCGGAGGTATTGCCGGCGCCCTGATCGGGGTGACCGATATAGATAAAGCCATGCCCATCTACCGTGATATCCTTGGCTATGATGCGATTGTTGCCGATAAAACTGGCACATTCGACGATCTGAAGGCTCTCCCCTCGGGAGAGGGCAGGTTTCGGCGCCGACTGCTCACACACAGTAAACCGCGAAAGGGAAGCTTCAGTGAGTTATTCGGTCAATCCTATATCGAATTGGTGCAAGCCCTCGACCGCACACCGCGCAAGATATACGAGGGGCGCTACTGGGGGGACCCTGGCTTTATCCAAATCTGCTTCGATGTTCGCAATACCGATGCACTACGCAGAAAATGCGAAGAGATGGGCTATCCCTTCACTGTCGACAGCTCCCGTAGCTTCAAGGAGGGAGACTCTTTTGATATGGGTGAAGCTGCCGGCCAGTTTGCTTACATTGAAGACCCCGACGGTACACTGATTGAATTGGTGGAAGCACACAAGATTCCGCTACTAAAAAAAATGGGTCTGTATCTCGACCTCCGCAAACGCGATCCCGAAAAGCCCTTGTCAAAATGGATGCTCGGCATGCTCCGTTTTATGCGTGTGAAGCCGGAAAGTTTGCAGTAAACACAATTTTTTCACTCTTTTTCCCGTTATTGTTACAATGGGAAAAAGACGACTCCCTTTCGTATCGTTTTTGCTGCTGTGCTACGTCTTGCCGATGCAGGCACAATGGGATGTACCGTTCAGTCACTATTGGGCGGTGAGGGGTTTCTATAACCCTGCTTTTGCTGGTGCCACAGAGCAGATACGAACTGCGGCAGCCTACCGGTATGAGTGGGCCGGCGTAGAAAATGCACCACAAAAAGTAGTTCTTACGGCCGATCTGCCGGTAGAGTTTCTTCGCAAAAGACAGGGCGCTGGCATCGTGGTCTACGGCGAACAGACGGGATCGCTCCGCAATACGCTCCTTGCCGGACAATACAGCTACCGCTGGGAGATGCCCAATGGTGCCCTGCAGATAGGACTGCAGGCAGGTATCTACAGTTTGCAATTCGATGCAGGAAACCGGGAAACCATTTCCGGAGAAGGTTATGGGAAGCCTTTGTTGCGGGTAAACCCAGTGGACAAACAACTGCCCGATCTAGGTGCCGGAATCGCCTGGAGCGTAGGGAAGGGATCCATCGGTCTCTCGGCATTACACATCACCCAACCCCGGTTTTATGCTTTCAGCGATTCTGTGACCACTGACCTGCAGAGCGACTCGGCCCGCTCCTCCATCCCCCGCTCCATAAATTTCATGGCAGGATACAATATTGCGTTGTTTTACCCGTTAGCAATACAGCCAATGGTGTGGGTACAGTCCGATTTCAGTGAAACGATGGTTCAGACAACACTACGCCTGGAATACGACAAACGGTTCTCAGGTGGCATTAGCTGGTCTCCTGGCGACGGGTATGTCATTTTTGGCGGTGCTACTTTTCAGGGTCTGGAAATGGGATATGCATACAACAAACACACAAGCGGTCCGGGAAGCATAAGCAAAGGGAGCCACGAGTTTTATCTCCGATATGATTTTCCGCTTGATTATTTCAAGCCGAAACTGCCACCCCAAAAGAGCATCCGGCTACTGTGAGATGAATGGGCTGATATGCTAATGTGCCAATGTGCCAATGAGAGAATGTAAAGATGATAATATGTCAAACTTATAAATTTTGTTCCACAAAAGCTGTCCGCTGAAAGCTCCTTATAAACCGATGTAGCCAACAAGCTTTCACTACCGAAGCTGAGTCCTGACTGCTAAAAATATAAACCCAATGAAACAATATCTGATCATCATCCTGATACTGGGTGCTGTCCTCTCCTGTGGTCGGCGCGGCATCGGGAGCAGCGTGGGTGGAGAGCTCACAGGCATTCCTGTCGGCAGGGTATGGGATGAACCCACTCCCTACAACATGGTGCTCGTAAGCCGCGGCTCCATCACCATGGGCCCCGGGGAGACCGACTCGCTATGGGGTATCACCATCCCCACCCGTGGCATATCGGTCGACAACTTTTGGATGGACGAAACCGAAATCACCAACTCGCAGTACAAGCAGTTTGTCTACTGGGTGCGCGACTCCATTATCCGGGAGAGGATGGCGGACCCACGCTATGCAGGCGACGATTTCTATAAGATCACCGAAGATGCATACGGCGACCCCGTCACACCCCACCTCAACTGGTCGGTTCCCATTCCCTGGACCCGCAACACCGAAGAAGAGGAGGCCGCCATCAACAGCCTCTACAAGATTCATCCCATTACCGGTGTGAAGATGCTCGATGCCACACAGCTCAACTTCCGCTACGAGTGGTTCGATGAAGCCATGGCAGCCCGGAATGAATACCGTCCCTTCCTGGAAGGCAACGCTGCCAATGCACCGCTGATATCAAAAGATACCGCCTTCGTCACCCCCAACGGACAGGTCGTCAACCAAACCCTCACCCGTCCCCTGAGCAGCCTCTACGATTTCGTCCACACCCGTATTGTCAACATCTACCCCGACACCACCTGCTGGGTGAACGATTTTCCGCAAGCACACAACGAATATTACCTCCGCAATTACTTTGCCAACCCCGCCTATGCGCACCATCCGGTGGTGGGTGTAACCTGGGAGCAGGCCACTGCCTTCTGCGAATGGCGCACACTCTTTCTGCGCCGCAGTGTGAACAAAGCAGGTGTACAGATAGAACGCTACAGACTGCCCACCGAAGCCGAATGGGAACTAGCGGCACGCAATGCCAACTCCGACAACCGCTATCCGTGGGAAAGTGACGCAACCACCAGCGAGAGCGGGTGCTACCAGGCCAACTTCAACCCCGGCGAGGGGGCCTATGCGGCCGACAACCACCTGATTCCGGCAAAAGTCAGGAGCTTCAAACCCAACCAGTTCGGGCTCTACGATATGGCTGGCAACGCAGCCGAATGGACATCGACCTCCTACACTGCATCAGGAAATGCACTGATGAGCGACCTGAACCCGGAATACAGCACCCGTGTCGCGGTCGATGACCCCACGCCGTTGAAGCGGAAAGTGGTGAAGGGGGGCTCCTGGAAGGACATCGCCACCTTCATCCGTTCCGATATGCGCGACAGTGAAGAAAGCGACAAGGGACGATCATGGATCGGCTTCCGGTGCGTGCGTACGCAGACCGCCGGCAGCAGATAATATAAATGGCCCACAACACAAATTGATATGAACGCATACAAAAGATACAAAAACAGGCTGGAACGCTTTCTGCAGACAGAACAGGGCAAACGGGCCATCCACTTTGCCTACAGCTTTGGCGCCGCCCTGGTGATCCTTGGAGCCATGTTCAAGTTGCTCCATTTTCCATTCGGCAATGAGATGCTCTTTATCGGAATGGTTACCGAGGTGATTGTCTTTATCCTCTCCGCCTTCGACACACCAGTACGCGATTATCCCTGGGAACAGGTATTTCCCGCACTCGGTAATGGACAAACAGCAGCAGAACCCACCGATGGTTCCGGCATGCTCTCCCGCGACATAAGTACGCCCCGCACTGCACCATCGTCCTTTTCCGGCATGCAACAGCATCCTGCTTCGGGAACATCCGCATCCGCAACACCCTACGCACCTTACGGAACTGCCGAAAGCAAGAGTAGCACAGACGACCTCTCCCTGTTTTCAACGCAGGTCGACGCATACGAGAAACAACTGGAGAGCCTGAACCGGACCCTTTCCGGTCTGAACAGCCTCTATGAGCTTCAACTCAAAGGAGTCAGTAGCCAGATCAACAGCATTGAACAGATCAACAAAGGACTCACCCGCCTCGGCACGATGTACAGCGACACCCTGCCCGAGGGGAATGTGATCAGACGGGAGACCGAAAAAATGGCCACACAGCTCACTGAGCTGAATGCAGCCTATGCCCGTATACTGGATGCCATGACACCCCACCGTAACAACCCGGCTTCAAGTGAACCGCGATAACAAGCAATCTGTATGGCCGTAAACAGTCCCAATTCCCCCCGTCAGAAGATGATCAACCTGATGTATCTGGTGTTCATCGCCATGCTGGCCCTCAACGTCTCGGTCGAGGTATTGGACGGGTTCAGTCTGGTGGACGACAGCCTCGGCGACACCTCCCTCACCATGCAGGAGCGGAACAGTCTGGTCATGGCGGAACTGGAAGCATACAACAGGCAGAATCCGGGAAAAGCCGGCAGCTGGTACGACAGAGGAGTGCAGGTACGTGCAATGAGCGATTCACTCACACAGTATATCGCTAGACTGAAACTACAGATGGTGCGGCAAGCAGATGGAAAAAGAGGAGATGTCGCGCATATCAAACACAAGGATGATCTGGAAGCAGCGTCGGTGGTCATGTTATCTCCCATTGGAGGTGAAGGAAAAAAGCTGCGGGAATCGCTCGATCATTACCGGGAGACTGTGACGGGATTGGTAACCGATTCTGCAAGGAGAAAAATTATTCAGAAGAGTCTCCATACCGTTTCCAAAGCAGGCAACAAGAGCTGGGAAGCTTCTCTTTTTGAAAACATGCCCCTGGCAGCAGCTGTGACCCTGTTGTCAAAACTGGAGAATGATGTGCGGTCCGCCGAAGGAGAAGCCCTGTCGAGCTTGCTGAATAGCGTGGATGCAGACGAATTCAGAATGAACAGACTCAGTGCTATACTGATTCCCGAATCGGATGTTGTGATTCAGGGCGGGAGCTACAACGCCAGGGTCATCCTTGCAGCCGAAGACTCCACCCACCATCCCCTGCTCACCCTCCAGGGTGTACCACAACCCGCTGAAGTAAATGGCGTTTTCTCGCTGCCGGCAAACAGTACCGGCACCTTTCCTGTGGAGGGCTACCTGGAGATGGCCGGGAAAGACGGCACATCGGAGCAGTATCCCTTTTCAGGCAGCTACACCGTGGTAGAGCCTATGGCTACTATCGCTCCCACGCTGATGAATGTGCTCTATGCCGGCATCGACAATGAGATTGCCATCTCCGTACCCGGTTTCGTTCCACAGGATATCAGTGCCACCATTTCTAACGGACAGTTGAGCCGCAAAGGCAACAAATGGTCGGTACGCCCTGCAGCGGTGGGACAAGATGTCACTCTGTCGGTTTCTACCCGAACAGGAGGAGGCGCAATCCGACCGCTTGCCTCGCAGCAGTTCAGGGTGCGTGCCCTCCCCGATCCCACTCCCTTTCTGGAGTACCGCGATAACAATGGGAACATGGTCAGCCGAAAAGGCGGCAGCATCCCCAAGGCAGCATTGCTGAGCAGTGAAGGGCTGAAGGCAGCCATCGACGACGGCATCCTCCATGTACCCTTTCAGGTAAAAAGCTTCCGCACAGTATTTTTCGACTCCATGGGGAATGCCATTCCTGAAGTTTCCAATGGCAGCCGCTTCTCCGACAGGCAAAAAGAACAGATAAGACGGCTTACACGCGGCAGCTATTTCTATATTTCCGGCGTGCGTGTCGTCGGCCCTGATGGTACGGAGCGCGAGATCGCTGTGATGGAACTGAGAGTGAATTAACAAAAACAATAAGCTGACAGCTGAACGCTTAAAATTATGACAACCCGTATAATATTTATTCTACTCCTTTTTCTGGCGCAAACCATTGCCCTTTACCCGCAGACCACAGCCCGGGAACGAATTGAGCAGCGACGTCAGCGTGAAAATAGTCAGCAGGTGACTACCACGGCCAATCCCCATGTATTACAGAACCATCAGGAAAATGAAATCATCTCCCATACCCGATGGTCGCGCATCATCTACCGATACCTCGACCTTTCCAAAGAGGCCAACGCCCCACTCTATTACCCGGAGACACCCACTTCTGGGAACATGAACCTCTTCTCGCACATCTTCAAGCTGCTAGAGAGTGGATCGATTGCGGCCTACGAGTACCTCGACGGACGGGAGGAGTTCACAGAGGCGCATCAGATCAACCTGCAGGAGTTTATAGATCGGTTCGACATCTACCATGAGACTGTGAACAGCAGCATCGTGGTGAACGATGCCGATATTCCCTCCCGCGAAGTGCAGGGGTATTTTCTGAAGGAGCTCTATTATGTAGACACATCCACCTCCGCTTTCCGGGTAACGCTACTCGCCATTTGTCCGGTGCTTCACCGTATGGACGACCTCGATACCGTCGCCACCCGCTACCCACTTTTCTGGATACCTTACCATGCACTCGAACCCCATACCCGCCGCATGTCCGTGATGTCATCGTCTCTCAACAACAGCATGCTCGGCACCATCGACGATTTCTTCCGCCAGCGGAGATATGAAGGTGAAATTTACAAAGCAGGAAATCCCCGCAACCTCTCCATCTCACAGTACACCTCCACGCCCGAAGAGATGAAAGCCGAGCAGCAACGTATTGAGCAGGAACTACTCGATTTCGAACGGCTTCTCCGTCAGGAAGAAAAGACGGTGGCTTCCCCTTTACGCGAGCCCACCCGTCGCGGTACCCCCCAAAAAAACGGCTCTTCCACCTCCTCATCTCAAACCATGCGGAATCGAAGGTACTGACACCTCACAGCAACCTTTCCGAGAGAAGGATTGATGCAAAAGGAGCAAATCATTTTAATTATATATGGAAAACACCTATTTTTGCAGATCGATCACTTCACTAATGAAAAGGCAGAAACTGAATCACATATCTTAAACGGACATGAAAATACCAATTGCTCCTGCATTCCTCTTTGTCAGTTCATTGATACTGTCAGGGTGTGATGCAACTCCCACACCGGCGGATACTGAAAAAATTGAAGTGGTGATCAACGATGTTCCTTTTCAAACGGAGAAATACTATCGGATCCCCTATACGCTGCAAGCATGGGAATGGGAAAAAGAGGGACTCAGACTAGAACGGATCATTGTGCTGGATGATCATTCAAAATCGGTATTGATGACAATCAATCAGCCTGATTTGCCATTTATCAACAAAGATCCGTTGGACCCCAATCACTACTTTGCATACGATCAAATCTCGAATTACTACCTCTCCATACAACTTCCCATTCCGTTGGGACAGACAAGACCGACCAGAATTTCTCACCGTTTTATGTTTCGTGATACCATTCAGCAGAAAGATGTGATTGTGGAAGGGGGCATTTTTTCCCCGCGACTGAACGAAACTGCTCTCGCTATTTCATCTCCCGTAAAAGGGAATAACTGGCTGTTTGTTAACCAGTCCACTCTGAGATATCATTTTTTCAGGTTGTTTTTTGTCGATGGTAAAATATACCGGGGAGAACGGTTTGCTTTTGACAATGCTCAGTTGAATGACGAAATGGACAATCTCCTGAATGGAGATCCCAAAGTAAATGAATCTTATTTTAACTACAAAGACACGCTGTATGCCGTGGCAGACGGCATCGTGCAATCCATCAAAGACGGCAGGGCCGAAAACAATGGCGATGCACAGGATGCGCCCTTGAATACAGTAGATGAGCTGGGTGGAAATTATCTGGTCCTGGATATCGGCGGTGGACATTATGCCTTCTATGCCCATTGCGTTCCGCATTCGTTTATGGTGAACGCAGGAGATGAAGTAAAAGAAGGTGATCCCATTGGGCTATTAGGTAATTCGGGCAACTCGACCGCTCCTCATTTGCATTTCGAAATTACGGACGGAACCGATCTTCTTTTCTCAAACGGACTCCCATTTGTCTTCAAAAAGTATACAAAAACGGCTGATTTTGAATCCGGGCCAATTTCTCCGATAGAAGTTACTAACGCCATGATGGAACAAATATCCATTGTCAGTTTTGAATGAGACAATAAGTCGCAAGAATTTAAACTAATTTTTTTATCAATTGTTATAGTTTAGAGTTAGTGGGATTAATTATGCGTAAAAATCTTTATGAACCCACCATTTCTATCAGACGGCAACGTCTATCATTAATAGAAGTCCGTCC
>CAZRRC010000038.1:0-2546 GCA_964602395.1 uncultured Proteiniphilum sp.
TCGTTTAATAAATTCGCGTTTATTCATGATTGTCTATATTTTTTTATTTTTTTGCGATCCGGTAGAGTCGTCCTTCGTCGGTCACTGCATAGAGTGCTCCATCCTTCCCATCAGCTACATCGCGAATGCGTTGCCCCTCTTCTTCCAGCAAGCGTTCCTCACCTACCACCTTGCCCTCTTTGAAGACCAGTCGTGCGATGTGTCTGCTACTCAGTCCTCCAACAAAAAGATTGTTCTCCCATTCAGGGATCACATTGGAACTGTAAAAGGCCATGCCACTGGGCGACTGCACGGGATCCCAATAGTAAACCGGTTGTTTCATCCCTTCTTTTTGGGTGATACCCTCGCCAACGGTGTTGCCATTATATTCGATGCCGTAGGTAATGGTGGGCCAGCCATAGTTCTTACCAGCCTGAATGAGGTTGATTTCATCGCCTCCACGCGGGCCCATCTCGCTAAGCCAGAGTTCACCCGTGACAGGATGGATATCAAGCCCCTGCGGATTTCGATGGCCGTAACTGTAAATTTCGGGTAGTGCATCGGCGGTGTGGATAAATGGGTTGTCCGCCACCGGATTACCTTCAGGGGTAATATGGACCACTTTGCCATGGGCGGTATTTAGCTTCTGCGCGTTGGGGCGGGTGGCGAGGTCGGACCGTTCACCGGTAGAGACAAAAATATTACCATTTTTATCGAAAACCAGTCGACTGCCGAAATGCATGCTGTTGTCGTAATAGGGGATGGCACGGTAGATAATCTGAAAGTTCTCTATGGTTTTTTCATCGTCCGACAACCTTCCTTTACCCACCGCAGTGAGAGAACCCTGCGGAGTGCGCTCGGCGAACGTGAAAAAGAGCATCCGGCTTGTGGCGAAGTCGGGTGCCGGAGCTACGTCCAACAATCCGCCCTGTCGTCTGTCGTCCAGTTCGGGAAAGCCGGTAATCTTTTCGCTCACCCTGCCATCGGTCGTGGCGAGTCGCAAGGTGCCACCTTTCTCGGTGATCACCAGCCGCCCGTCGGAAAGGGGAGTGACAGCCCATGGACTGGAGAGCCCGCTCGCGATGATCGTTGCCGCATACGGGGTTGCGGTCTTTACCCCGGCAATGCGTGTCTGTCCCTCAAAAGCGGGACTGTAATTGGTATTGGGTTGCAGTGTCTCCACAGGTGGTAGGAGATCTCCAGGGGGTTCAGGGACGTTCTCCTTCCGCTCAGCGCAAGAGGCAGACAGAAAAAAGAATGCAAAAAGAAGAAATGCTGTAATTCGTAAATGCTTCATAGACTTTTTATTTAGGAAATACAAAATCAATTTTATTTACAACAACCTGCCATATACAATTGTTTTACAAGGGGGTAATATATGAAGGCCTTATCGATTTTAAAACAAGACGGTATACGTGCCCGTCAATTCAAATCTTCAACTCAATCAAAAGACTGTCTCAAAATAATTTTTGAGATGGCCTTTTTTCATTCTACTATTTTCCGTAGCAGAGGGCATGTTCTGAAGATATAGCTTCCTACATGTGTATTGGACTGGTACTGGGTCGTTATTCCCTTATTGATGAATAAGCGAAATATAAGGAATATATAAGGGAAATAGGGAGAGATACCGAGCAAGGTAGGGACCAGGTAGGAGCATGGTAGCAAGAAAAGCCGTCTCGTGTTTTATCATGAGACGGCCTTCTTTTGATCATTCGCTGCGTCACGAAGTTATTTAATCTCTTTTTCAATCCATTGAGATCGATCCGGGGGGGTAGGGGCAGTGATTTTCCTCGGGGGATTATGTTGAAGCTCCTCCAAAAGTACCTCCACCGCTTTTACGAGGGAGGGATCGTTTCCTTTGGCCAGCTCCTCGGGACGATCCACTACTTCGATATCGGGATAGACACCAATTCCTTCAATGATCCATTGCCCATCTTCGTCGTAGATACCAAAGCGAGGCACAGAGATGTAACCGCCATCCACCAGGCGGGCGTTACCTGAGATACCCACGAGGCCTCCCCAGGTGCGGGTACCGATTAGTTTTCCCTCTCCGGTTTTGCGGAAGAAGTAGGGGAAGGCATCACCACCGGACGAGGAGTAGCCGTTGATTAGCATCGCCTTAGGACCGTCGTGTGCGATACCGGGCGACTTCATGGGTTGTGGCAGACCGTTGCGGTGCCAGTACACCAGTGTGCGCCGGTTGAGCAGGTCGATCATTCTGTCGGGAATGAATCCGCCACCATTATAGCGGTCGTCGATGATCAGCGCCTCCTTATCATTGAAGGCTAACATTCCCTTAAAGAGCTCTCGATTCCCCTCGTAGGAGGTGTTGGGAACGTGAATATATCCGACCCGACCACCTGATAGTTGCTCTGCCAGCTCGCGGCGGCTTCTCACCCAATCGAGATACCTGAGTTCGGTCTCACTGGTAATGGTTTTTACTGTGTATTTTTTTGCACCCGCTGTGGTAGGCGTACTGTTGACTGTCACCTCCACATGGCGTCCGCCGAGGTTCTCTAACAACTCATAGGGATTTTGTGCGGTGGTGAGCTCCTGTCCGTCGATGC
>CAZRRC010000038.1:2646-23138 GCA_964602395.1 uncultured Proteiniphilum sp.
CCTGCCGGCATGGGAAGCGTCTCAATGCGATCGCCGATGTTACCAAAATCAATTGTTACCTTCGTTGTTTCTGGGGTTTCTGCATCCTCATTGTCTTTGTTTTTACGCTCCTTCTTGTCTTTCGCCGCTTTGTCCCCGGGGTTGTCTGTCACTTCACCGGCAGTTTCGGCATCGTTCTTAAAGGGTGTAAGCGTGGTACCGTCGTTGCGCAGTGGAATGGCATAAATGCGGGTGGCGTTGTTGTAAAGATAATCGAACTCAAAGCTGCTGAATGCAAGATTGAAGTCGCGGTTGGAAAGAAAGAAAATATATTTGCCGTCGCGGCTGAACACCGGGTTGCCGTCGGAGAAGGTGGCGTCGGTGAGCTGCTGCTTTTTTCCGGTCGACAGCTGATAGAGCCAGAGTGCCGACTGGTAGTTGGGCGCCGGCTTGCTGTAAGCGACCCAGTCGCCATCGTACGAAAATGTGTAGTCTCTGATCTCTTCGCCGGAAGCTTCATCGATGACGGTCTGCCTGCCTGTGGCAGCATCTACCAGCCACAGCTTCATGGTGCGATCGCTATATACCAGATGCGAGCTGCGGGGCGACCATTCGGCATCATACTTCCAGGCGGCTGAGCCACTGGTAACCTGTCGCGGTTGAGCACCCTCCTTGTTTTCGAGGAGGTAAAGTTCATATTCACCGGTGGCATCGGAATAATAGGCAATCTGTCTGCCATCGGGAGACCAGGTGGGCGACAGTTCCCGTACGCCCTGCGTGTTGGTGAGGTTTTTGATTTCACCTTTTTCGGTGGGTAGAGAGAATATGTCGCCCCGGGCTTCAAAGAGCGCTCTTTTTCCAGTGGGTGAGAGGCTGTAGCTGCCAACAAAATCGGTGACATTTCTGAAGTAGGGTTGCAGGTTGGGGTTGTCATAACGGATCGAGACCGTGATTTTTTCCGATTTACCTGTCAGGAGGTCCAATTGATAGAGATAACCCCCATTCTCGTATACCAGCCTCCCCTTATCACCCGAAGGCCACATCACATCGAAGCCAGTGTGGTGGGTGATCTGCTCGTTTTCGCCAGTGACGGTATTATAGCGCCAGATGTTGAGGCGGGCATCACGGTCGGAAGCATAGAAAATGTGTTCGCCATGCCATACGGGCCATTGGTCCGACCCGCTCCATTGGGTAATCTGCCGGGCACTGTTGTTTTGCAGGTCGTAGCTCCACAATTCGGTGGCACGTCCGCCCTTGTATCTTTTCCAGGTGCGGAACTCGCGATCTACTGGTGTAAAGCAGAGTTGAGACCCGTCGGGGGAGTAGGTGGCAAAGCCGCCGTTGACAATGGGAAGGGGCTCCTCGAGACCTCCCTCCAGGGCGATGGTGAAGTAGCGGCCATTGCGTTCACCAAATGCACTGCGGTTGGCCCTAAAGAGGATGTGGCGGCTGTCGGGTGTCCAGTCGAGCACCACATGATCAAACCCACCCCGGGGGGGCATTTCACCCACGGAGTTGTAAAAGGTGAGCTGCCGGGCCGTGCCCCCCTCTGAGGGCATCACCCATATCTGTCGGCTGCCGGAGTACTCTGCCGAGAAGGCGATCCAGCGGCCGTCGGGTGAAATCTTGGGAAACAGTTCGATGCCAGGGTGGGAGGTGAGACGCCGGGCGTTGCCGCCTTCGGCGTCTACGGCCCATATGTCGCCGGCATAGACGAAGGCGACCAGATTGCCATTGATATCGGGATAACGCAGCATGCGAGCGTCATCGATGGCTGCAGCCTGCATCACAAAGAGGCTTGCCAGGATTAGTGTGGTTATTTTTTGCATTATTTGGGTTTTAAAAAAACCAAATTTACAAAATCTTTCCATCACTCCATGAGCCAGATGGTAGGAATTTTCAGGTATGGCTGTAGGAGAGGAAGCAGCTCTCCAAAATCTCCCTTGCCACGTCGCCGGTCACGTTGTGGTTTTCGCCAAAGGCTACACCCCGCTCATTGAAGCGGCGGGCAATGGTTTCGATGGTTTCCTTCCCGATACCTTCCTCCGACAGGCGAGTGGTAAGCCCCAGCGATCGGTAAAATGATTCCGTCATCTCGATGGCTTTTTCTGCACGCTCCTGGTCAGATCCCTCTGTGATGCCGAAAATGCGCTCACCATATTGCAGCAGCTTGGCCTGTTTTTGTGGTTTCAACACCCGCAAAAGACCCGGCATGACGATGGCCAGTGAGTGTCCGTGTGTGGTACCGTGGAGAGCGGTCAGCTCGTGCCCGATCTGGTGGGTAGTCCAGTCCTGCGTAATACCCATGCGGATGAAGTCGTTCAGAGCCAGCGTGGCAGCCAGCATATAATCGGCCATGAGATCATAATCGCGCGGGTTCTCTTTGATCTTTGTTGCAATCTCTTTGATCGATAGCAACACCCCTTCTGCCCAACGATCCATGATGCGCGACTGTCCCGGTGTGGTCATATACTGTTCCAGCACATGGGTATATGCGTCGGCCAGGCCACAGGCAATCTGGTGTTCCGAGAGGGAATAGGTTACCTCGGGGTCGAGGATAGAGAAGCGGGGATAATCACCACCGAAACCATATTTCTCCTTTGTCTCTTCTTTTGAGATCACAGCAGCGCCATTCATCTCCGAGCCAGTTGCCGGTACCGTCATTACCGATGCAAAAGGTATCTGTTCTGCTGCAAAACCTTCCAGTACAATGTCCCATGCTTCTTTTTTCGACGCGATACCTGCTGCGATGAGCTTGGTTCCGTCGAGCACAGAGCCACCCCCGACTGCCAGCAGGTAATTGATCTGATTCTCCTTTCCCAGCTGAATGGCCTTGCGCAACGTCTCCACGTGCGGATTGGGTTCAATGCCCCAGAATTCAATGTATTTACGCCCCTTGAGTGCAGCTTTTACCTGGTCGTACACTCCGTTGCGGGTGACACTCCCTCCACCGAGGGTGACCATCAGGTTTACATCATCGGGTAGCAGTTCCGGCAGTCTTGCGATCTCTCCTTTCCCGAATACCAGTTTGGTCGGGTTTTGAAAAATAAAATTCTTCATGTTCGATACTTTTATCTATCTATCTATATTATTGTATGTGTAGTGAATGTTCTTCTAAAAATGTCTTCATATCCAAATAAAACGTTTGTCGATGCTTGGTTGTTCAGTTGAAAACGATTAACAGGAAATATGTCGGTCAATACATAAAAATTATAAAAAAAAATATTGTACCTTTAGCCACTGTGAATATATTGAAAAATATCTAACCATTAAAATGTAAATTTATGGGAATCGCACTACTTATCCTGATTGCGCTGATCGTGCTGCTGCTTCTTTACGGTGTGTCTGTATTCAACAAGCTGGTGCGATTGCGCACCCTGGTGGAGGAAGCCTGGAGCGGAATCAATGTACAACTGAAGAAAAGACACGACCTCATACCCAACCTGGTGGAGACCGTGAAGGGATATGCCGCACACGAACGGGAAACATTTGACAGTGTAACCAAAGCACGGGCGAGTGCGATGCAGGCCACCGATGTGAAATCGCAGGAGGCTGCCGAGAACAACCTGAACAACGCCCTCATCAAGTTGCTGGCTGTAGCTGAGCAATATCCCGAGCTCAAGGCGAACCAGAACTTTTTGCAGTTGCAGGATCAACTGAGCGTGATAGAGTCAGACATCGAAAAATCGCGCAGATATTACAACGGCACAGTGCGCGAAAAGAATATCGTGATCGATACCTTCCCGAGCAACATCATAGCCAACATGTTTCAGTTCACCAAGTCTCTCTTTTTTGAGCTAGAGAATGAAGCCGAAAAAGAGGTACCCCGCATACAATTCTGATGCGACAGGTTTTTGTTTTCCTACTTCTGTTCTTCTCTGTCCTGTCACTTGCGGCACAAGAGGAGAGAATGGTTGCATTTCATGCAGACGTCAGCCTCGACACCACGGGCCTGACCTCTGTGCGTGAACAGATTCGCATCTACGCTGCCGGAGATATCTACAAGCGTGGCATTACCCGAGCATTGCCACTTAGCCGGCGTGACAAGGATGACAACCGCATAAAGATAACCTATCGTGTGCAGGAAGTCTTGTTGGATGGAAGTCCGGTAAACTTTTTTACCGAAAAGGAAAACGACGACCTGGTTATCTACGTGGGCGAAAAAGATAAGTTCCTTGATCCCGGTTATTATACCTATGATATTTTGTATGAGACTGGAGGACAAGTGGGGTTCTTTGAAGATTACGATGAACTGAGCTGGAACATAAACGGCACCTCCGACAAAACCATCGATTCTGTGAGCGCAGTTGTTCGGTTGCCAGCAGGAGCAGACATCCTTAGCCATCACTGTTATACGGGTGCTTACGGGTCTACCGAAGGCAACTGCTTCTCTGAAAGCAGAGAGGATGGATCGCTCTTCACGGGTGCCGCTCAGCTTCCCCCTGGTGAGATACTGACCCTCTCGGTTGGTTTCACCAAAGGTGTGGTTACACAGCCACCTGCTCCGAAACCACGGAAATTGACCTGGTTTCACCGCAACGGGCTGCTTCTCATTAGCGTGCTGCTGATGGGGTTGTTGCTGTTTTATTATGTTTTCACCTGGCGTAAATATGGCATAGACCCACCCAAACCAGTGGTCATTCCTCAGTTCTCTCCGCCCGACGGGCTATCGCCTGCTGCTGTGGGGATGCTCTACAAAGGTCATTTCCTTGACGACCTGATCACTGCTTCCATCGTGAGCCTGTCAGTGAAAGGGTATGTTCGTATCGAGGAGGTGATGGAGAAAGCGGGGCTGTTTGGCCTGCGCCGCGACAGACGTTATTCCCTCATCAAACTGAAGGAGAGTGACAGCATCCTTCCGCCCGAAGAAGCAATTGTGATGCACAGTCTTTTCACGGGCAGCGACAAGATCACGCTCGACGGCAAGTACGATGAATCGATTGCCGATATGATGCGCGACTACCGCAAGAACATGAACCGGCAATTCGGGTCGGTACTGAGCGAGGGACAGAACCTGAAGTTTCATCTTCTCCCCTGGCTGTTGATGATATTGTATGTTTTTATTCTAATCGGGTTTGCGCACGCAGATCTCCTCCGGTTTCAGCCAAATATGACTGCGCTCTTAGTGACGCTCCCTTTGCTGCTTGTCAGCTATTTAGTCTATGCCTGGCTAATTGTGCGCCCCGGAGAACGTAAGCTCCATTACCGTTCTTCCATTGAGGGACTGAAGATGTATATGGATGTGGCCGAAGAGAAGAGGTTGCAGTTTTTCAATCCTCCCACGGTGACACCCGCGCTGTTTGAACAGCTCCTTCCCTATGCCATCGCACTCGACATGGAAAAAATATGGGGTGAGAAGTTCGAAAAAGATTTGCTCTCCTCTACACTTCAACCCGAACCGTATCAACCGGTGTGGTATACTGGATCCTATATGAGAGCCTCCATGCTTGCCCATGTACTCAACAGCACCCTTTCCAACACAGTGAGCCACGCTGCTACGCCACCACAGCAAATCTCGTCGGGAGGCGGCAACTGGAGCAGCGGCTCTTTCGGTGGTGGCTTCTCCGGAATGGGCGGTGGCGGCGGAAGAGTAGGAGGGTGGTGAACATCCTCCTTTTTAATTTGTTCATCCATTAAAAGCAGCGATGAACGAAGCAATGAATCTCATGCGTCTCTATTCACTGAACGAATTCAATTATCCGAAGTTTCGTTCACAAATCCTCCATCTCTATCTTCATGCCTTCACCACCGGTGAACAGGCACAGTATATCGATCCACAGGAAGCGGAAAGCAGACTGAATGAGTTGGTGCAAAGAGGTATGGGCTTCATGGCTTTTGTGGGTGACCGACTTGCCGGTGTGGTACTGGGACTGCCGTTGCGACAAGACAGAGAGTTCCCGGTCTCCGAGGTGTCGGAAATGGCTGTGGATACATCCTTTTATATTGCCGAGCTGATGGTGCATGCCGACCTACGCGGCCAGGGTATTGCCACGGCACTGATCACTGAGTTGCTTTCCCGGGCAGCAGAAACCCATACCGATGTTGTAATTCGTGTATGGGATGAGAACAAACCTGCTTTGTCGCTCTACAATAAACTAGGCTTTCACCCTTTAACAACCATCACGCAAACAAAGGAACGTGTTCCAGGTGAATCGTTCGAAATGAAAAAGATCTATTTACACAAGCGTTTGTCTGCTTCCCCTCCGGCATAAAGGGAATAGTACTTCGTGCTTTTCCCTTTCCCATTCAGTACACCGGTTTAAAATATCATTATTCAACAACCAACTTTATTTATTCTGTTTAACATGAACAATTTAATTGCTAAAACAATCGATTTGCGTTCGGGAAACTCCGAAAGTAAAAGGAAGGAAATACGGGACTATTTTCTGAAAACCTGGGCCATTGATGAGTTGCTATACACACAGCTGAAATCGGATGAGGTCTTTTATCACCGGGGGGATCCTTTGCGCCACATCATTCTCTTTTATCTGGGCCATACCGCCGTTTTTTTTATCAACAAGCTTTATCTGGCCAGGATCATCGACAGGCGTATCAACCCGAAGTTTGAATCCATCTTTGCCATTGGCGTGGATGAAATGAGCTGGGATGATCTGGACAACAACCATTACGACTGGCCCCCGGTGCCAGAGGTAAGAGCTTATCGAGATGAAGCAAAGAAAATTATTCTGCAGGTGATCGATGACACATCGCTTGAGTTGCCCATCGGGCGCGACAATCCTTTCTGGATGATCATGATGGGAATTGAACATGAACGGATTCATCTCGAGACCTCGTCGGTGCTGATCCGCCAGCTGCCACTTGAATTGTTGAGGCCGGATCTGTTTGGTACACGTTGTCCCGATGCGGGCCCTGCACCGGAGAACAGACTGATCCCCGTTTCGGGTGACCGCATGAAGTTGGGCAAACCTACCGATCATCCGCTCTATGGCTGGGACAATGAATATGGCCATTACGAAGAAGAGGTAGCCGATTTTGCAGCTGCCCAATATCTCACCTCCAACGGTGAGTACCTGGCATTCATTGAAGATGGGGGGTATCACATCCAACATTACTGGACAGAAGAGGGGTGGAACTGGCGCAATTTCAAAAAGGCAGAGATGCCGCTCTTTTGGAGAAAAGATGAGAAAGGTTATCGCCTGCGGCTGGTGGCCGAGGAGATTGAAATGCCCTGGAACTGGCCAGTGGAGGTGAACTACCTGGAGGCAAAAGCTTTCTGCAACTGGAAGAGTGCCCAAACAGGCAAAACTTACCGCCTGCCCACCGAGGCGGAATGGTACCGCCTGCACGAGGAGGTGCAACTGAGCGAAGTGACTGACTGGAAGCAGGCACCGGGTAACATCAACCTGGAGCATTTTACATCGCCCTGTCCGGTGGACCGGTTTGCACAGGGAACCTTCTTCGATGTGATCGGAAACGTGTGGCAATGGACAGAGACACCCATCACCGGCTATCCCGGATTCAGTGTTCACCCGATGTATGATGATTTTTCTACTCCTACTTTCGACGGGAAGCACAACTTGATTAAAGGTGGATCTTGGATATCGACGGGAAATGAAGCCACCATCCACTCGCGCTACGCCTTTCGCAGACACTTTTACCAGCATGCCGGATTTCGTTATATTCAGTCCGATGCGCCTGTGAAAATACAGCATGCCGACTATGAAACAGATGAAGAGGTTACACGTTCTTGCGAAGAAAACTGGGGCGATGCCTTTGCAACGGAGCGCGCTCTTCCATTGCAGTTGGCCGATATTGTTCACGACCTATTGCAGGGTGAGAACAATAAACGGATACTGGATCTGAACGCAGGTACGGGGCGGCTGGCCTTTGAACTGGCCCGCACATACAAGGATGTGACCGCACTCGACTTCACCGCACGCATGATCAGGATACCCATTCAATTGCAGGAACAGGGGTACGTGCGTTACACCATGAAAGATGAGGGAGAGCTGGTATTCTATCGTGATGTGGTGCTCGCTGATTTTGGACTTACAGGTGCAAAAGAGAGAATCTTATTTATGCAGGCCGATGCAATGAACCTCAAGCCCAATTATACAGGGTACGACCTGATAGTGGTGCCTGCGTTGCTGGAAGAACTAAGCGACCCGGGACTGTTCCTCTCGCAGATACATACGCGGTTGAACGATGGCGGTATATTATTGCTGGCATCCGACTATGACTGGGATCCTATCAAAACGAAACGCGATAAGTGGCCGGGCGGCTTTAAAGAGGATGGCGAGCCGGTTACCTCACTCGAGGGGATCACAAAAATACTGAAGCCTCACTTTAGTCTGCAGGCAGATCCGCTTGAAATAAAGCGACTTCAGAAAAAATCCTCCCGACACACCACGCAGCAGATGCTGCAGGTAACCATCTGGAAGAAAAGATAACTATTCGTTGAACCAACGGGTAAGGGCGCTGAACACATTTTCATTCTCCTTCCTTTTCCTTTCACCCAAATCGGAAGAGGAAGGGGCCAGTACATTCAGTCCTTTGTGAATAATGCGTACGGCGATATCGGTGTCTGTTTTCACCGGATCGCCGTCGATATGCATCACCCCAGGGTGGGCACGTTTTATGTGGAGACTGCTTGTGAGCAGGGAGATCATCTTGCTGTTTTTGTCGATGTTCTTCGTAAAGAGCTGGATCGTGGTCTGCGGTATATCCAGCGCATGCAGGGGTTTCAGTATGGAGACATTCATCTTGCCATCGTCCATGCTCGCCCCGGGTGCGATAAATGCGTCATTCCCATATTGTGATGCATTGGCACAGGTAAGAATAAAAGCTTTCTCCCTGATAATCCCTTCATCGGAGGTAATCTCATACTCCTCAGCCTGGAAGTCGACAACACTCTCCAATACATTGCGCACATATCCCAGCGGACCTCTTTTTTTATCCTCCGCAAACCGGTCGCTCACAAAGGCGTCGAAGCCGAAGCCGCAGGTACAGAAAAAAATATGATCATTGGCAATCCCATAATCAATTGTGCGGGTATTCCCGCGCAGAATGATGTCGAGCGCTTTTTCTGTATCCATCGGAATGCCGAGATCACGGGCAAGCCCATTGCCTGAACCGAGGGGCAGGATACCCAGTGTGGTGTCGGTGTTGACGAGGGCTCGTGCTACTTCGTTGACGGTGCCATCACCGCCGGCGGCAATCACATAGCGGTATTTCTTTTTAGCCGCCTTACGGGCAATTTCAGTGGCATGTTCCGGATACCCCGTGACGCGAATCATCAGATCGACCTTCTTCTGGTCGAAAGCTGCCGCCACGTCTTCGGGAATTCTTTTCTTGGATTCCGTGCCGGAAAAAGGATTGATAATAAGGCACACTTTCTCTTTGCCCATATTACAGAAAATTTGATAATTTGTTTATCATGATAAACAACCGGAGCTCTATTTTGTTTTAACCCTTTTTATTTGCCCTTTCGCCCGTTGTTAATTACTTTTGCAGTGAAAGTTAAAAATGAACCGGATGATTCAGACTAATGGTTTTTTAAACCACTCACAAGCAGCCACGTCGACTGCATTTATTCCCGACAGCTTAATATTTGACATGGATGGTACCCTCTGGGATAATGTGAATTCATATGCCCTCAGCTGGACGCGAGGAATGGAAAAGATGGGCCACAAAAGAGATGTAACCCGTGAAGAGCTCATGGAATTGATGGGGAAAGAGTCTCGACAGATGCTGAATAAATTGGTTCCGGAATGGAGTGAAAAAGAACAGGACAGGCTCTATGATGCGGTGATTGAGTCATACCAGGAGCTGGTACCGGAAATGAAACCGGTGATCTACGATGGCGTATTGGAGGGTCTGGAACGCCTTTCTGGTAGGTATAAACTTTTCCTGCTTAGTAACTGCGAGGAAGGGGGACTGGTAAACTTTATGAAGCATACCCAAACCGGCCATCTTATCACCGACTACATGGAACACGGGATGAACCTCTTGCCGAAACATGAAAATCTGCAAATAATGATCAATAACAATGGACTGCAGAGGCCTGTATACATTGGTGACACCGATTCCGATAGCAAACAATCGGCCCTGGCGCATGTTCCATTTATTTTTGTGACATATGGATTCGGAGTTACAACAGACTATGTAATAAAATTCAATAACTTTACGGAATTGGTCAATTACTACCTCAATCTTTGATATATGCAGTCGGCTTTTATTTTGATTGTCATTGCAGTTTACTTCGCTGTCCTGATGCTTGTTTCCTACCTCACCAGCAGGAAGGGATCGGGAAACGACGCGTTCTTCCGGGCCAACAAATCCTCTAAATGGTATGTGGTGGCAGTGGCCATGATAGGGACCTCCATCTCGGGGGTGACTTTCGTTTCAGTGCCGGGGATGGTGCGGAACCTCGACATGACCTACATGCAAATGGTGTTCGGCTTTTTCTTCGGATATCTGGTTATTGCCTATGTGCTGCTGCCGCTCTATTACCGGCTGAATCTGACCACCATCTATGGCTATCTCGATCAGCGTTATGGTCCGAATTCCTACAAGACGGGAGCCTGGTTTTTCCTGCTCTCCAAAATTGTGGGAGCGGCTGCCAGGCTTTATCTTGTCGCCTTTATTCTGCAAACGCTTGTTTTCGATGCTTGGGGTGTACCTTTCGTGGTGACCGTGATCGGGATCATTCTGATTATCTGGCTATACAGCTACAAGAGCGGAATCAAGACAATCATCTGGACCGATTGGTTGCAGACTATTTTTTTTATTACTGCACTGGTACTTATTGTTTGGCAGGTGGCACTGCGCCTGGATCTTGACTTCGGCGGTATGGTGAAGGTCATCAGAGAAAGTCCTCACTCTCGCATTTTTGTATTCGACGACTGGACATCGACACAAAACTTTTTTAAACAGTTCTTTAGCGGCATGTTCATTACCATTGTGATGACCGGACTCGATCAGGATCAGATGCAAAAGAACCTCACCATACGCACACTGAAAGATGCACAAAAGAATGTGGTTTCCTACGGGTTTGCTTTTGCTCCCATTAATTTCCTTTTCCTTTGTCTGGGTGTACTCCTGCTGATCTTCGCTGAGCAAAATGCGATTGCCCTACCTGCAATATCCGATAACATCCTTCCTGTTATTGCCAGTGAACACCTGGGATCGCTGGTGCTGGGTATCTTTGTGGTGGGTATTGTGGCCGCCGCTTTCTCTAGTGCCGACTCGGCACTGACGGCGCTCACCACCTCCTTTTGCGTAGATATTCTGCATATGAAGGCCGTCTCACAAACAAAAGAAAAGGAGCGAAAAGACATTCTCACACGCCGCATAGTCCATGTAGTCATCAGTGCCGTCTTTGTGCTGATCATCCTGCTCATTGAAGCAATTGGATCCGACAGCATCATCAATGCCATCTACAAGCTGGCATCCTATACGTATGGGCCATTGCTGGGACTTTATTTTTTCGGACTTTATACCAAAGTGAAACCGGTGGACAAGTTTGTGCCGTGGGTGGCCATTGCCGCACCTGTATTGTGTTTTGTAACGGAGTTGGGCATGAAGCAGTGGTTTGGATATCAAGTAGGGTATGAATTGTTACTGCTAAATGGATTCATCACCGGACTCGGACTTTGGGCTATCCGGCTTCGCCGTTATTAGTGCTTTGCACGTGATTCGGCTTCGCCGTTGTTTGTTCACTTCGTTCTCGTTACTTGCGCACTCTGTGCGTTATTCGAGTTTCGCACGTAACAACTTAACAACTTAATAGCAACTGAATAACTATTGAATATATATGATCATAAAATCAGCCGAATTCATCATCAGCAACACCGACTACCGGAAATGTCCGCAGGACGGAAAGCCGGAGTACGCCTTTATAGGCCGCTCTAACGTGGGTAAGTCCTCGCTTATCAACATGCTCACCAACCGGAAAGGGCTGGCCATGACCTCATCGACACCCGGAAAGACGATGCTGATCAACCATTTTCTGATCAACGACGCTTGGTATCTGGTCGATTTGCCCGGTTATGGCTATGCGAGAAGGGGAAAAGAGGGGAGGGAGAAAATTCGCACTCTTATAGAAGATTACATTCTGGGACGGGAGGAGATGACCAACCTCTTTGTGTTGGTCGATTCGCGCCATGAGCCACAGCAAATAGACCTGGAGTTTATGGAATGGCTGGGTGAGAATGGGGTACCCTTTGGCATTGTCTTCACCAAAGCCGACAAGCTGGGCTCCGGTCGCCTCCAACTGAACATCAACAGCTACAAAGATAAACTGCTGGAGAGTTGGGAGGAGCTGCCCCCCATCTTTGTGACCTCTTCAGAGAAGGGGGAGGGCAGGGAAGGGCTGCTTGATTACATAGAAAAAATAAATAAAATTTTGTAGGGTATTGTCAGCCTGTTGGCTGGCAGGTTAGTCCGATCTGCCAAAAGAGCCGCCGATGATATCGAGCAGTTCATTGGTGATGGATTCCTGCCGTAGTTTATTGTATTCCAGCTTAAGATCATCAATCAGATTATCGGCATTATCGGTGGCAATCTGCATGGCCGTCATGCGTGCTGCATGTTCCGAGGTGACCGAGTCGGTATGGATTGTATAAAGTTTCAGCCTGAGTACTTTTGGTATCAGCTGGTGCAGAATGGACTCACTGTCGGGTTCAATGATATACTGATCTACGGGTATATCGCTTTTTTCACTTTTCAGATTTACCGGGAGGTATGGCTCATGCACAATGACCTGTGATCCCTTACTGCGGAAATGGTGGTAGATAAGTTCCACCCGGTCAACAGTTTTGTCGAGAAACATATTCGACAGTTCATCGGCAATAAGCTGGGTTTTTTTGTAGGCGGGCTTTTCGCTGATATCCGTGAAGTTGCCCTGCACTGTTAGTCCCAGGTTTCTTGTGGCCTTTGCTACTTTATCACCGATTGGGTAGATGAGTATGTTATCATTTCCCAAATGGCGATATGAGGCAACAACTTCTTGTAACTTGTCTGTGATATCGTCGTTGAACCTGCCGGCCAGACTTGAATTGGACGAGAAAGCCACAACGGCCACGCGTTCGACAGGCCTCTGATGAATAAAGGGTGAAACAAACTCTTCCTGCTGGTTCAATAAAAGCTGCAGTAAATAGTACAACTTTTGTTCATAAGGGTAAAGATCCTTGATGATCTGCTGGGTCTTATGCAGTTTGGCTGAAGATACCATCATCATCGCCGATGTAATCTTTTGCGTGGATCGTACCGACTGAAGTCTACCCTTTATCTCTTTTAATTCAGCCATTTGCTTCTTCTTTCAGTGTTCTCACCGTGTCCGCGGCCACTGTTTCGATGATCGCGGATATTTCCTCATTTATTTCACCCCGCTGCAGTGGATTCAGTACATCGCTGCGGTGACTGATATCCAGGATGGAGAGAAATTCCTTCTCGAATGCTGAAATTTTCTCCAGGGGAACATCCTTAAGCAGTCCATGCGTTCCGCAGTAGAGGATGGCAATCTGATGTTCTATGCACATGGGACTGTGTACCGGCTGTACGAGAAGTTCTTCATTTTTGCGTCCCTTATCGATGGCCATGGCTGTAACCGGATCCATGTCACCACCAAATTTGGCGAAGGCAGCCAGCTCCTGATATTGTGCCTGGTCAATCTTTAAGGAACCTGCCACTTTTTTCATCGCTTTTACCTGTGCGTTTCCGCCGACGCGGGAAACGGAGATACCCACATTGATGGCCGGGCGTATACCCTTATTATAGAGGTCGGTTTCCAGAAATATCTGACCATCGGTAATGGATATCACGTTGGTGGGGATGTAGGCCGATACGTCGCCCGCCTGTGTCTCAATGATAGGGAGGGCTGTGAGAGAACCTCCTCCCTTTACTTTGTCCTTCAGGGTCTCGGGAAGATCATTCATGTTGATAGCCACATCTTCCTGTGAGATGATGCTGGCAGCTCTTTCCAGTAGTCTGGAATGCAAATAGAAGATGTCGCCGGGATAAGCCTCCCGACCGGATGGGCGTCGCAGGATAAGCGATACTTCACGATAGGCGACAGCCTGCTTGGAGAGATCATCGTACACCACCAGTGCATGTCTGCCCGTGTCGCGGAAATATTCGCCTGCAGCAGCCCCGGCAAAGGGAGCGATGTAACGCATGGCTGCTGTGTCGGAGCCGCTCGCGGCGATGACCGTTGTATAGGCCATCGCTCCGTTTTCTGTGAGTGTATTGACAAGGGAGGCAACGGATGATCCCTTTTGTCCGATAGAGACGTAGATACAGTAGACAGGGTCTCCCTTTTCAAAACTCTCCCTCTGGTTGAGAATGGTGTCAATGGCGATACTGGTCTTGCCGGTCTGGCGGTCGCCAATGATCAGTTCTCGCTGACCCCGGCCGATGGGTATCATGGCATCCACTGCCTGTAATCCTGTTTGCAAGGGTGTTTTTACCGGTTGACGGAAAATGACTCCAGGAGCTTTCCGCTCTAGTGGCATCTCCACCAATTCTCCTGTGAGAGGACCTTTGCCGTCGATGGGTTCGCCAATGGGTGAGATCACACGGCCCAGCATGCCTTCACCCACAAACAGGGAGGCAACACGTCCTGTTCTTTTTACCGTGAAACCCTCCTTCACACTACTTGAGCTACCCAGAAGAATAGCGCCCACGTTGTCTTGTTCAAGGTTCATCACAATGGCCTGCATGCCATTGTCGAACTCCAGCAGCTCATTCGATTCGGCATTGTGCAGCCCGAAGATACGTACTACGCCATCGCTCACGCTGATCACAACACCGGTTTCATCGAATTTTACGTGGGTATCCATCCCCTCCAGCTGCATGCGCAACACTTCGGAAACTTCGCTTATTCTGATTATATTTTCTGCCATCTTATCTTGTTAATTTCCCTATTTTTTTTGTAAACTTTTGAATCTGCTTCTGATTCGGGTGAGTTCACCTTGGACACTTGCGTCCCATCGGTAGTCCCCCAGGTTCAGTACGAACCCTCCGATGATATCGGTATCGACAACCGTTTCGATCTCCAGCTCTGAACCGGTGATTTTCTGAATTCGTGCAATGAGTTGTTGCTCCTTTGCCTCGTCGATAGAGACAGCGGTGATCAGCTTCCCATACTGAATATTGAACTTTTCCCGGTATAGTTCAACGAATCGCAGGGCAATGTACTGAAGGAGTGTCTCTCTCTCATTCTTCAGGATGAGGTCGATCATCTTGTCGAGTGATGGGGAGACTGTGCCACCGCAGGCAGTGACAATGATCTCCTTTTTATCGTGGACAGTCAGTCCCGGATTGGCAATCGAACTACGCAGTTTGGGAAAGGCAGGAAACATCTCCGACAGCAACTTCATATTCGCATATACTGCTTTCTCCTCTCCGGATGAAATGGCATAATCGAGCAGTGAGCCTGCATATCTGGTGGAAATAAGTCCTGTGTTCATAACGTTCAGGATTTAGAAATTTCAATCTCGTCGAGCAGACGATCGATCATCCCCATCTGATCTTCGTTTGTGATTAGCTTTTCACGGAGAATCCGTTCAGCCAGGTCAACCGATAGACGGGACACTTCATTGCGTATCGACCGGATGGCCTCTTCCTTCTCGGCATATATCTGATCGCGTGCGGCGACAATAATCTTTTCTGCCTCCAGGCGAGCTTCCTCCCTTGCTTGTTCTATCAGGATATCTTTTTTTCGGGTGGTCTCCTTCAGAATCAATGCCTGTTCTTTGCGTGTATTTGCCAGCAGAGCCTCACCCGTTTCTTTAACCTGGGCTAGTTCTTCCTGGGCTTTTCGTGCCGATTGGAGCGACTCTTCAATGTAGTTGCGTCTTGTTTCCACCATCTTTAGGATGATGGGAAAACCGTATTTAGCTAGTACAAACAGTACAATGCCAAAAGAGAGCATCATCCAGAAAAGAAGGCCGGGTTCGGGTGACAGTAACGACATATATTAAAAAGAATTAGAGAATAAAACCACAGACTACCACGGCAAACAATGCCACCCCTTCAATGAGGGCTGCAGATATGATCATATTCATACGGATGTCGGGAGCCGATTCGGGTTGACGGGCAATCCCGTCCATGGCGGAACCTCCGATCTTACCAATGCCGTAGCCTGCACCAATGGCAGCTAGACCAATACCTAGGGCTGCACCCATTGTTCCTAATCCGGCTGCGTTTGCGGCCTGCAATAATACTGTAAGTAATGTCATGATGTTTTTTTTTAGTTGTTGATTTATTTTTTGTTATTTATCTTTCATAAAAAATGGTTTTGTTTCCTGAGATACCGGTTTGCTGACATGTGATATCCGGGCCTGACCAATAAAGACGGCCGAGAGCAACGTAAATACATAGGCCTGGATATAAGCAATGAGCAGTTCCACAAAATCGATAAACACGGTGAAGATCACCGAGATCACCGTCATGGAGGCGTTGATGGCACTTCCGAGGCTCACAGTGATAAAGATGAGTATGGTGAGTCCCAGTACAATGGAGTGCCCTGCCATGATGTTGGCAAAGAGACGGACCATCAGGGCAAAGGGTTTGGTGAGTGTGCCCACGATCTCTATCAGAGGCATCAATGGAACTGGTACTTTTAGCCAGGAAGGAACATCGGGCCATAAAATATCCTTATAATAGGATTTGCTGCCACTCAGATTCACCACAAGGAAGGTGGCGACGGCAAGTACCATTGTCACCGCGATGTTTCCGGTCACGTTGGCTCCGCCTGGGAATAATGGAATTAATCCCAGCAGGTTATTGATGAAAATGAAAAAGAAAACCGTCAGCAGAAAGGGAGCAAATCGTTTGTAATCTTCTCCCACAGAAGGTTTGATCACTTCGTCGTGTATCGACATGATAAACATCTCCATGATTCCCGTGAAACCTTTTTTTGATTCCAGCGGGTTTCGCTTTAATGACCGTGCCACACACATGATGATGAGAATAAGTAGCAGCGAGGAAAAAAGCAGTGAGGCTGCATTTTTTGTAAGAGAGAGGTCCAGAGGGCGCGTTACATTGCCTGATGCATCCGTTTCCACTATTTTCCCTTTGTATTTTCCTTCTGCGGCAATCTGGAATCCGTTGTATGCTGGCTTTCCCTGATGAAAACGGGAGGATAAACAGAAATGCCACCCGGAGATTTTGCTGTAGAGAATGACGGGAAGAGGCACTGAGATAGTTTTTTCACCGTTACCCACGATATGCCACTCATAGGAGTCAGCCAGGTGTTCCAGAATAAATTCTTTCACGTTCAACTCTTCTTCCGATGACTCACTGTTGTTCTCTGCAGAGAGGGGTGGAGCAGAAAGCAAAAGTATAAAAGCGGCCAGAAGACTGTAAATATGCTTGTTTTTTCTCATCAATCTATACGCTCCCGGGGCGGTTTTTTCTGATCCCCCTTATATTTAATGTACATCTCCATCCTCAGGTAAATATAGGTCTCCCAGATTAGGTTGATGACATAAAAAATGACAAAAATAATGGCAAAATTCCGTAAATGCTCTTTGTCCACAATCCAGTATATGAACAGGATCACGGCAGAAACAAAAATCTTGATCATGCGCATGAACATGTAGGTATTTACGATCTTTTCCGGTTTTTCGATAGAACTATGATTGAACACATAGATGAAGACAAGTCCGAGCAGATAAAAGAAAATGGGGATCACAGGGTAGCTCTTGAGCAGCATTTCCGGGAAACACCATTTGAGTATGAACCACATACCTAATCCAGTCACGAGTAGCATGCCCGTGTGAAAAATTAGAAAATATTTGGTCATTTTTTTCATGTCTTCAGCTTTTTTATTGTCATCTTCTCCGGTTTCACATATTTCTTATTTTGTCGATGAGAACCGTCACCTTATTGTGATTCACCTCAACAAAGCCATCCGTTATTTCCATCTCACTTTCCTTTCCTCCGACAGAAAAGGAAAGCATCCCTTTTTTGAGCGAAGAGATAAGGGGAGCGTGGCTGTTCAGTATCTGGAATGATCCCGTCTCGCCCGGTAGGGTGACTGAATCCACATCACCACTGTAAAATGTCTGTTCCGGTGTGACAATTTCAAGTCTCATTTCGCACTTTCGGTTTGTTTTAACAGATTATCGCCCTTTTCGATGGCCTGTTCTATGGTGCCTACATTCATAAATGCAGCTTCGGGGTAGCGATCAAGTTCACCATCGAGGATCATTTTGAATCCCTTGACAGTGTCTTCGATAGAAACCATGACGCCCGGATGGCCGGTGTATTGCTCTGCCATGAAGAAGGGCTGAGACAAGAAGCGTTGCACCTTACGGGCACGGTTTACTGTAAGCCGGTCTTCATCTGAAAGTTCTTCCATGCCGAGAATAGAGATGATATCTTGCAGTTCCTTGTAGCGTTGTAGAATCTGCTTTACCCGCATGGCGGTTTGGTAATGCTCCTCTCCCACAATCAGTGGATCGAGGATACGGGAGGAGGACTCCAACGGATCCACCGCTGGGTAGATTCCCAGTGAGGCAATCTTGCGGCTGAGTACGGTAGAGGCATCAAGGTAGCTGAAGGTGGTTGCCGGTGCCGGGTCAGTAAGGTCGTCGGCTGGCACGTAGACCGCCTGCACCGAAGTGATGGAACCGTATTTTGTGGAGGCAATGCGCTCCTGCAAGGTACCCATCTCCGAGGCTAATGTGGGCTGGTAACCCACGGCTGAGGGCATGCGACCGAGCAGAGCAGATACTTCCGATCCTGCCTGTACGAAGCGGAAAATGTTGTCGATAAAGAACAAAATATCGCTTCCGTTGCCCCCCTCATCGCGAAAAGATTCGGCCACGGCCAGCCCCGTAAGGGCGACTGATGCGCGGGCTCCGGGTGGCTCGTTCATTTGTCCGAAGACCAGAGTTGCCTGCGATTTTTTTATCTCTTCGTAGTCAACCTTACTCAGATCCCACACGCCGGTGTCCATGTTTTTCTTGAAATCCTCTCCATACCTGATGACACCTGAGTCGATCATCTCACGCAGCAGGTCGTTTCCCTCGCGGGTACGTTCACCTACACCGGCGAAGACAGAATAACCGTTGTGGCCTTTGGCTATGTTGTTAATCAGCTCCATGATGATGACGGTCTTTCCAACACCGGCGCCGCCGAAAAGTCCGATCTTTCCCCCCTTCAGATAAGGCTGTAGCAAGTCGATCACCTTGATGCCGGTGAAAAGGACTTCTTCGGAAGTGATGAGGTCTTCGAACAGGGGCGCTTTCTGGTGGATGGGATACTGTTGATCTCGGCTGAGCTTCGAAAGTCCGTCGATTGGGCGACCTACCACATTCAGTAGCCTGCCTTTAATCTGTTCACCCACCGGCACACTGATGGGTCGACCCAGTGCTTTCACGGAAAGGCCGCGGCTGAGTCCGTCGGTACTCTCCATTGCCACGGTACGGACAATATTTTCCCCGATGTGTTGCTGTACCTCGAGGAAAACCTCCTGTCCGTCGGTCCGTTTAACATATAGCGCATCATGGATGGCTGGTAGCTTCACCTCCAGTGGATTTGAAAATTCAAAATGAACATCCACCACGGGTCCGATGATCTGGGATATACGTCCCATTAATTCAGACATAAAAAATACTTTTTGAATTATAGGTCGTTCGTGTCGACCCTTTCAGGCAAAGATACAAAAAAAGAATTCCCAAATCGGGAATTAATATTAATTAGCAGGGATCAAAAAAATAGAGCCACAAGCGAGACTTGAACTCGCGACCCACGCGTTACGAATGCGTTACTCTACCAACTGAGCTATTGTGGCTTGTGTTATGGGCATGCAAAAGTAGTAAAAAAAATGGAACAGCAAAAGAAAACGGGCAGCAAATAAGCCGCCCGTTTTTCAAAAATAGTTTGCAGATTCTTATTTCTGTTCAGCAATTTTTTTATTTTGCTGGTTGTTCAATATTTTGTAAGCTACCGGTGCGGCCACAAACAAACTGGTCACGGTACCTACAACCACTCCGATGAGCATGGCGAAGACGAAGCTTCGTACGGCATCACCTCCGAAGAAGAGGATGCAGATGATCACGAGGATGGTACTCAAACCGGTGTTAATGGTACGGGCAAGGGTGGCGTTCATGGAGTCGTTGAACAGTGCCAATAGGCCGCGCTTGGGATAGAGTTGCGTGTATTCACGTACGCGGTCGAACACCACCACCTTGTCGTTGATGGAGTAACCTACGATGGTAAGGATGGCCGCCACAAAGGTCTGGTCTATCTCCATGGAGAATGGCATCACCTTCCAGAGTAACGAATAGAGGCCAATCACAGCAAATGTATCTACGGACAAGGCTGCTACAGTGCCCACAGAGAAGGCAAAGTTGTTGAAGCGGAAGAGGATGTAGAGACCCATACAGATCAGTGCGATGGTTAATGCAAGAAATGCATTCCGGATCATATCTTCGGCGATACTGGGCCCCACCTTCTGGGAGCTCTGTATATGATCATCGATGGTTTGTCCCGGTGCAATGTATTCTGCCAATCCTTCAGCCAGGAGGTCTCGCAGTTCC
>CAZRRC010000039.1:0-23076 GCA_964602395.1 uncultured Proteiniphilum sp.
GGAGGACTTTACTCAAATAGCCGATCTCTATCATTTTATGAAGGAGATTGTAAAGGAAGCGCAATGAAAATTATAATCTGTCGCTTTATTTTTATAATTTTGTGCAATTTCTCATTTTTACTGCACAATTAAAATCAAAATGGCAAACAACAAACTACATGACGACGCACTTGCCTATCATGCGCAGGGGCGTCCTGGAAAAATTGAAGTCGTTCCCACCAAACCCTATAACTCACAACGCGACCTCTCCCTAGCCTACTCCCCAGGAGTAGCAGTTCCCTGTCTGGAGATTGAGAAAAATCAGCAGAATGCCTACAGTTACACCTCCAAGGGCAACTTGGTGGCAGTCATCTCCAACGGTACCGCCGTATTGGGCCTGGGCGACATAGGTGCCTTGGCCGGAAAGCCTGTGATGGAAGGAAAAGGACTGCTTTTCAAAATCTTTGCCGGCATTGATGTGTTCGACATCGAAGTCGACGAAAAAGACCCGGAGAAGTTTATCCAAGTGGTCAAGGCCATTGCCCCCACCTTTGGTGGCATCAACCTGGAGGACATCAAGGCACCGCAGTGTTTCGAAATTGAAGAGCGACTGAAAAACGAGCTCGATATCCCCATCATGCACGACGACCAGCATGGCACGGCCATCATCTCCGCCTGCGGGCTGCTCAACGCCCTGGAGCTGGCCGACAAGCAGATTGAAGAGGTGCGTATCGTGGTGAATGGTGCCGGTGCTGCAGCCAACTCCTGCACCAAGTTATACATGGCACTGGGGGCGAAGCTGGAAAACATTGTGATGGTCGACTCAAAAGGGGTAATCAATACCGCACGTACGGACCTGAACGACCGGAAAAAACCTTTCGCCACCAGCAGGAGCATCACCACGCTGGAGGAGGCGTTAAAAGATGCCGACGTATTTCTCGGTCTCTCTGTCGCCGACGTACTCACGCCGCAGATGTTGCAATCGATGAACTCCAATCCCATTGTCTTTGCACTGGCTAATCCGAACCCTGAGATATCCTACGATCTGGCCATGGCCTCGCGGGAGGACATCATCTTCGCCACCGGCCGCTCCGACTATCCCAACCAGATCAACAACGTACTGGGTTTTCCCTATATTTTTCGCGGTGCCCTTGACGTACAAGCCACCTGCATCAACGAAGAGATGAAAATTGCCACGGTCTATGCCCTGGCCGAGCTGACCAAGAAGGCAGTGCCCGATGTGGTGAATGCAGCATACAGTGTGAAGAAACTCAGTTTTGGAAAAGAATACATCATTCCCAAACCGCTCGACCCACGCCTGCTTACCACAGTGGCTCCTGCTGTAGCCAAGGCTGCCATGGCATCGGGAGTGGCACGCAAGCCTATCACCAACTGGGATGAATATGATCACAAGCTGCGCGATCTGATGGGACTCGACAACAAGATGATCCGCCGCCTTTATGAGATGGCACGCCAGAACCCAAAACGGGTGGTCTTTTCCGAAACAAACCACCTGAACATGCTCAAGGCAGCCGAGACAGCTTATGCCGAAGGCATCTGCCTCCCTGTGCTGCTGGGTAACGAGGAGAAGATTACCAATGTGGCACGGGAGAATCAGATCAGCCTCAAGGGGATGGAGATTGTGAACCTGCGGCACGACCGGGAGGAAGAGCGGCGCCTGCGCTATGCGAAGATCTTAACCGAAAAGAGAAACCGGCAGGGAATGACCCTCGGGGAGGCAACGGAGAAGATGTTCGAACGCAATTACTTCGGCATGATGATGGTAGAAACAGGCGAGGCCGATGCCATGATCACCGGTGTGTTCAGCAAGTATGCCGACACCACCGCCATAGCTAAAGAGGTAATCGGTATCCGCGAGGGACTAAATCACATCGGAGCCATGCACATCGTCAACACCAAGAAGGGCATGCTCTTTTTGGCAGACACCTTGTTCAACCGCCACCCTGACACCGAAGCGCTGATCGACATTGCACGCTTGGCCAACGCGACCGTGAAATTCTTCAACCACGAACCGGTCATGGCCATGCTCTCCTACTCAAACTTCGGAGCCGACAAGGAGGGAAGCCCGGCGAGCGTACACCAAGTAGTGGAAACATTACATGAACGCTACCCCGATATGGTTGTCGACGGAGAGATGCAGGTCAACTATGCCTTGAACGAGACGCTGCGCGACAAGAAGTACCCATTCACCCGGCTCAGTGGGAAAGAGGTGAACACCCTTGTATTTCCCAACCTCAGTTCGGCCAACGCATCCTACAAACTGCTGAAAGAAATCGGGCTGCACGACATCATCGGCCCCATCCAGATGGGTCTGAATAAACCGGTACATATTCTCGATGTGGAGACGGCGGTGCGCGACATCGTGAACATGGTCGCCGTAGCAGTGATCGATGCCATTGTGGAGGAAAACATTCAACTGAACAACCTCTCACGCATCATCTAGGAGGTTCATGTTTGATAATAATAAGCATTACTAAAGCATATTGAAAATGGAAAAAAGAAAAAAATTCATGCTCCAGGAGGCAGATATCCCCACACAGTGGTATAACATCACCGCGGAGATGAAAAACAAACCGCAGCCCATGCTGAACCCACAGACAAAGGAACCGATGAAGGCAGAAGACCTCTTCCCTTTGTTTGCAGAAGAGCTGTCGAGGCAGGAAGTCAACCAGACAGACGTATGGATCGACATACCGGAAGAGGTGAGGGAGAAATACAAAATCTACCGCCCCACACCGCTGGTTCGGGCCACCGCACTCGAGAAGGCACTCGACACGCCAGCTCACATCTATTTCAAGAACGAGAGTGTGAGCCCTGTCGGCTCGCACAAGCTCAACTCGGCCCTGCCCCAGGCCTACTACAATAAGGTGGACGGCACCACCAACATCACCACCGAGACAGGTGCAGGACAGTGGGGTACGGCACTGGCCTTTGCTGCGAAAGCATTCGGACTGGAGCTGGCAGTATATATGGTAAAAATAAGCTACGAACAGAAGCCCTACCGTCGCTCGCTCATGCAGACTTGGGGAGCACAGGTCATTGCTTCACCCAGCATGTCGACCAAGGCAGGCCGCAAGATCATCACCGAGCATCCCAACTACCAGGGCAGCCTGGGTACGGCCATTTCCGAAGCCATTGAACTGGCCATGCAAACCCCCAACTGCAAGTATACTCTGGGAAGCGTGCTGAATCACGTGGCACTCCATCAGACCATCATTGGACTGGAAGCAGAGAAGCAGATGGAGATGGCAGAAGAGTATCCTGATGTGGTTATCGGCTGCTTCGGAGGTGGATCGAACTTCTCTGGCATCACCTTCCCCTTCCTGCGTCACACGATACAGGGTAAGAGAAACACCCGTTTTGTGGCTGCCGAGCCGGCATCATGTCCCAAACTCACCCGCGGAAAGTTTCAGTACGACTTTGGCGATGAAACAGGCTACACCCCACTGATCCCGATGTATACACTGGGACACAAGTTTGCTCCGGCAAACATCCATGCCGGTGGCCTCCGCTACCACGGCGCGGGCAGCATCGTGAGCCAACTTCTCAAAGACGGGCTGGTGGAAGCAACCGCCATCAAGCAGCTGGAGACCTTTGAGGCGGGTGTGCTTTTTGCTCAGACCGAAGGCATTGTGCCCGCACCGGAGTCCACCCATGCCATTGCTGCCGCCATCAGAGAGGCAAAGCAGGCGAAGGAAGAGGGAAAGAAGAAAGTGATTCTTTTTAACCTCTCCGGTCATGGCCTGATCGACATGAGCGCCTATGATCAGTATCTTGCCGGTGATCTCACCAACCATGAGGTTACCGATGAAGAAATATCCCGATTCCTGGGAGAGAACTGACGATCCAAGAACACCCGCAACCGTGTTAAAAACGTGGAAAATGGGGAAAAGTGACCAAAAAAAGGACTGAAATGTTTGGATATCCAATGTGGATTACTTATCTTTGGTGATATAAAATTGAATGAGGTTTTGCCGCATTGGTCGATTGGGAAACTCATCAATTACATGCTAGAAACCGAGATCGTTTTTAGTAACAATGGCGGGCCACAGCCTTCGGGATTCGTCTTCGGGCGAACAGTGGATTACAAAGTTACCGGAACACTCAAATCCTGTCACAAGGAGTTTCGTCTTATTCCACCGGTGCGGCTTCTTATAGAAAGCAGATTTGCAATAGTTTGAATCGACTTTGCAGTCTGCTTTCCTTTTTATTACACAGCGAAAGTGAACGTGGGAAAACAATATTGGGAGCTATTTCTGGTCTTCTTTAAGATTGGCGCCTTCACTTTTGGAGGTGGTTATGCCATGATCCCCCTTATCCGCAACGAGGTGGTCAATAAAAAGCTGTGGCTCAACGACGATGAGTTTATGGATATGCTGGCCATTGCACAGTCGATGCCCGGTCCCATTTCCCTGAATACCGCACTCTTCGTAGGAAACAAGCGACTCGGATTCAAGGGAAGTCTCTTTTCCGGTGCTGGCATCATCTTGCCCTCTTTTTTGGTCATCCTGCTCATTGCCCTTGTTTTCACCCGGTTCAAGGAGAACCCGGTAATTGAAAGCATTTTCAAGGGAATACGTCCCGCAGTGGTGGCACTTATTGCCGCACCCTTGTTTGGTCTGGGTCGTTCTGCTGGCGTAAACATGAAGAATATGTGGATCCCGGGAGTGGTAGCACTCTCGGTGTGGTTATTAAAGATATCTCCCGTGTACGTGATCCTGGCTGCCATCCTGCTGGGCATAGGTCATTACCTCTACAGAAGGAAAATAATGAGAAAATAGATGGAACTCACCGAACTTTATATCGCACTATTTCTCTCGTTCCTCAAGATCGGCGTTTTTGGTTTTGGGGGTGGCTATGCTATGCTGCCGCTCATACAGCGCGAAGTGGTGAATATGCATGGGTGGATCTCGGTGAGCGACTTCACCGACATCGTGGCCATCTCCCAGACCACACCAGGACCTATTGCCTTTAATTCGGCCACTTATATCGGCTATACGGCCGTCACGGAGATGGGTTACGCCCATGGATACGGGGTGCTGGGCTCGGCCATCTGCACTCTGGCTGTGAGCCTCCCCTCGCTGGTAATCATGACCATCGTCTGCCTCCTCTTCTTCCGCCTAAAAAGCAACCCCTGGATGCAGGCATCACTTTCGGTACTAAAGTTGGCCATCATCGGTCTGATTGCAGCCGCTGCGCTCATGCTAATGAACGACTTTAATTTTATCGACTACAAAAGCTGGATAATTTTTGGCGCTGTACTTGTGGCATCATTCAGGAAGGTGGATCCGATCCTACTGATCGTGCTTTCGGGTGTGGCAGGCCTCTTCCTTTACAATTCTTTCTGATAAGCCAGCCGCTCACTTCCGTTGGATACAAGAATGATTCCACAATAGGTGAATTCCATCGATTGAAGAATATGCTGCATCACCCGGTTATCGCGGTGGGTATCTACACGAATGTTGGAATGTTGGGTGAAGCACCAGTCGATGCAGTATTTGGCTAAGCCTCTTTCTTTTCCTGCGGAGGCAATGCGATGCAGGGTGGCGTAAGGCTTGTCGTTCAGCCACTGCCCCTCATAAATCTGCGCGTAGGTGGGATCTTTACCGTATACCAGACAGAAGGTACCTACAAGCTCGTTTTCATCATTCTCACACACAAAACTGTGTCCTGCGACAATCTCTTCAGCAATGAAGGATTCCGCAGGATAGCCGTTGGCCCATTGTGTTGCATTTCCGGTCCAGCTCATCTGCTCCCGTGCAACGGTGTAGATAGCCATTACTTCCGGCAAGTCAGCCAGCACAGTGGGTCGTATCCGTGTAATCATCAGAATGATTTTAGAGCCTGCTCTATTCTATGCTCTATGCTTCCGGATTCTTTGCTGCCGCCTTTTTAGCCGTGGATTTCCCGGTTGCGCTCTGCTTGTCTGTAGCAGCTTTGGCGGTAGTTTTTTTTGCCGTGCTCTTTTTAGCGGTAGCCTTCGTTGTACTTTTTGTGGATCCGCTTTTCCCGGCCGATCCTTTTCCGCTGCTCTTTGCTGCTTTTGTGGTCTTACCCTGACCCGCTTCGGCAATGATAGCCCGGCAATCCTCGAGAGTCAGCTCTGCCGGCACCATTTTTTTGGGTATCTTATAGTTCGATTTCTCAAAGGTTATGTAGGGCCCATAACGACCGTTCAACACCTGCAGTCCGGGTTCTTCCTCAAAAGATTTGATCAGTTTTTCCCGATCTTTTTGTTCTTTTGCTTCGATCAGCTCAATAGATTCCTCCAAGGTAATCTCTAACGGATCCATACCCTTGGGAAGAGAAACAAATTTATTGTCGTGACGGATATAAGGACCAAAGCGTCCCACGCCAACCAGCACCTCTTTTTCCCTGAATTCGCCCAGCTGCCGGGGTAGTTCAAAAAGCTTCAATGTCTCCTCTAGCGTGATGGTTTCAATTGATTGCGTCTTCTGCAAGGATGCAAACAGGGGCTTTTCCTCTTCCTCCTGTGTACCTATCTGGGCCATGGCTCCATAGCGGCCTATTTTCACCGATACCTGACGACCTGTCTTGGGATCGACACCCAGCACCCGCTCTCCCACTTTGTGCTCGATGCGCATTTGGGATGTCTCCTCTACGATGGGGTGAAACACTTTGTAAAAGTCGGCAATTATCTTGTTCCACTGCGACTTACCCTCTGCAATCTTATCGAAGTTCTTCTCTACACGGGCCGTGAAGTTGTAGTCGACCACCGTAGGAAAATATTCCACCAGGAAATCGTTCACCACCATGCCGATATCAGTAGGCAGCAGTTTATTTTTGTCGGAACCGGCGATCTCCTTTTTATCGTTGTCTTTGATGACACCTTTCTTCAGGGTGAGGATATTGTAGGTACGCTCTTCCCCCTCAACATTCCTCTTTTCCACATATTCTCTGTTGATGATGGTGGAGATGGTCGGCGCGTAAGTGGAGGGGCGTCCAATGCCAAGCTCTTCCATCTTCCGCACCAAGGCAGCCTCGGTATAGCGGGCAGGACGCTGGGTGAAGCGTTCCGTAGCAGTGGTCTCTTGCATGACCAGCTCCTCGCCTTTTTGCATGGGCGGGAGGATGCCTTCGTCGTTCTCTCCGTTCTCCTCGTCGGTACCTTCCAGGTAGACCCGCAGGAAGCCATCGAACTTGATCACTTCTCCAGTGGCGGTAAATTTCCCATCGGCATGGGAGATTGCAATATTGGCGGTGGTACGCTCCAACTCGGCATCGGCCATCTGAGAGGCAATGGTCCTTTTCCAGATCAGTTCATAGAGCCGTTTCTCCTGTGCCGTGCCCAACACCTCATGTTCACTCATGTAAGTGGGGCGAATGGCTTCGTGTGCCTCCTGTGCCCCTTTCGAGCGTGTGGTGTACTGGCGTACCTGGTGATACTTTTCACCATATTGTTCGATGATTTCACTCTTGGCAGTGCCTATGGCCAGGCCGGAAAGGTTCACTGAGTCGGTACGCATATAGGTGATTTTTCCAGACTCATAGAGGCGCTGGGCCACCATCATGGTCTGCGACACCGAGAAACCCAGCTTGCGTGAGGCCTCCTGCTGCAGGGTGGAAGTGGTAAAAGGCGCGGCGGGTGATTTTTTTGCCGGTCGTGTGGCAATATCCTCAATGGTAAAACTTGAGGTTTTCAGCTTCTCCAGCAAAGCCAATGCTTCGGCTTTGGTCTTCAGTCGTTTGTTGTATTCAGCTTTGATCTCATACAACTGACCATTTTCTTCTTTGGTGAAGATGCCCACGATGCGGTAGGCAGCTTCGGAGGAAAACTGTTGGATCTCCCGCTCCCGATCGACGATAAGCCGTACCGCCACCGACTGCACACGTCCGGCCGAGAGTGCTGGCTTGATCTTCTTCCAAAGGACAGGCGAAAGCTCAAAGCCCACAATGCGGTCCAGCACACGACGAGCCTGTTGTGCATCGACCAGATTCTGATCGATGCTTCTGGGATTTTTGATGGCTTCCTGAATGGCTGTTTTTGTGATCTCGTGAAATACAATTCGTTTGGTATTGTCGGCATTCAACTCCAGCGTATCAAACAAGTGCCACGAAATAGCTTCCCCCTCGCGGTCCTCATCGGATGCGAGCCAGACTGTTTCTGCCTTCTTTGCTGCCGCCTTCAGCTCGGTAACTACCTTCTTTTTGTCGGCGGGCACCTCATATATGGGTTTAAAATCTTCTGCAATATTGATGCTGAAATCCTTTTTCTTCAAATCACGGATATGCCCGTAACTGGACATAACATGAAAGTCATTTCCGAGAAACTTCTCAATTGTTTTCGCCTTTGCAGGCGACTCAACGATGACCAGGTTTTTATCCATTCAATCCTTTTCTTCAGTTATTTCATGCGGGAACAATCCCCCATTTTGGGTGCAAAAGTAGTAATTTTGTACAAGGAACAACGTTTTTTTTAGAAAATCGTTCTTTATTAAGTATTTTTGTCTTGCGAGTCAACCTCAACACCAAATATTGCCGCAAGCATCTCCTTCAGCTGCGCCGAAAGGGAACGACGGATCTGCAGTGTCATCCGGCAAGACGCTCGAAAATCCTGTGTCCACCGTACCGTCTCGAATTGTTTCAATACGCGCATTACATCATTGAGAAGGGTGTATTCGAAATGAATATGAATCACCTCATCGACTGTCCTCTCCACGATCTCCGCATGCTCGATCGCATCTGCTGCCGCCTCCTTGTATGCTTTGATGAGTCCTCCGGTTCCCAGCAGCGTGCCCCCGAAATAGCGGATAACCAAAATCAAAACATCGGTCAGCTCTGCGGAGTTGATTTGTCCCAGTATGGGTCTGCCTGCAGTGCCAGAAGGCTCACCATCATCGTTTACGCGATACTCCTCCCGCTCCCATCCGAGCATATAGGCCCAACACACATGCCGGGCATCGTAATACTTTTTGCGATGCGCATTCACGATCTCCTTTACCTCCCCGGCGCTCTTTACCGGAAAAATGAAAGAGAGAAACTTGCTTTTCTTCTCGGTAATGTATCCTTCCGCCGGCCCGTCAACCGTTTTATACGTGTCGTTCATCATGGTGCAAATTTACAAAAAACCAGCGAGATGGACACGAGCGATCAAGAAGAAGAAGGAGAATCTTCAGCAGATAGGACGGAAATAAATCGATTTATCTCGAAAACTGTCACAAACGGTACAGGGATAGAAAAAGCGACACCTTCCGGCATCGCTTTCCTGTTCTATTCAATGACTTTCACGGGATCCTATCCGCACTTGGACGCGCCACAATTTCTGCATTTCAGACACCCCTCTTCGTAGACCAGGGTCTCATGTCCGCAGACAGGACATTTCTGTCCTTTGGCCTCGGTTTCATTCGGCAGGTATTTCTTCAGCGCCCGTTCCACTCCGTTCTTCCATGTGTTAATGGTCTCGCTGTCGAGTTCCAGTCCCGATACCAGCTTAATCACCTGATCAATGGGCATTCCGTAGCGCAGCACCCCAGAGATCAGCTTGGCATAGTTCCAGAACTCTGGATTGAACTTTCCATCCAGTCCCTCTATGGTGACCTTGTAACCTCGTCGATTCTGAAACTGGAAATCGTAATGCTTGCGCCCGTCGTTGTCGTACGCTTTGATAATCTTTCCGGAGGTGACATTCTTGGGGATCATGATGCCATCATCCTCATCATTGATACCAGTGAAGATCTCGTAAGGACGTCCATTGAGCAGTCCGATAAAGGCAATCCATTTCTCCTTGTTATTCTGGAACTTGATCACGTCGGCATCCAGCTCAATGGGTCGTGAGGTGACGATGGCCGGCATCTCGTAACAATCTTCCTCTTTTTTATCCTTCTTTTCCTTCTCGGCATCGCTGCTAGAGATAAGCACCCCTGCGCGGGATCCGTCACGATAGACAGTGCATCCCTTGCAGCCGCTCTTCCAGGCTTCCATATACAACTCACCGACCAGTTCTTCCGACACATCAGAGGGCAGATTGATGGTTACGCTGATGGAGTGATCCACCCACTTCTGCACCCGTCCTTGCATCTTCACCTTCTGAAGCCAGTCAACATCGTTTGATGTAGCTTTGCAATAGGGCGATTTCTGTACCATCTCATTCACCTCGTCCGGCGTGTAGCGTTTGGTTGTGGAATAACCGTTGGCTTCCATCCAGGTCACAAACTTATGGTGAAAAACCACATACTCCTCCCATGAATCGCCATTCTCATCCACGAAATCGATCTTTACATCCCGGTCATTGGGGTTCACTTTGCGGCGACGGGTATAGACCGGCAGAAACACAGGTTCAATGCCCGAGGTGGTCTGCGACATGAGGCTGGTTGTACCTGTGGGTGCAATGGTCAACAGGGCAATGTTGCGTCGACCATGCTGCTGCATATCTTCATATAGCTGTGGATCTGCCTCCTTGATGCGGTTGATGAAGGGATTGTTTTGCTCTCTCGCCGCATCGAATATCTCAAAAGAACCCCTTTCTTTGGCCATGTTCACCGACGAACGATAGGCATTCAACGCCACCGCACGGTGCACCTTTTCTGAGAAATCGGTCCCCTCGTCGGTTCCGTAACGAATACCCAGGGCTGCCAACATATCACCTTCGGCTGTGATGCCCACCCCGGTACGGCGTCCCTGCAAAGTTTTACGTTGAATCTTTTTCCAGAGCATACGCTCGGCCGACTTCACCTCTTCCGACTCGGGATCCGAATTTATTTTTTCAAGAATCTTATCGATCTTCTCTGACTCCAGGTCGACAATGTCATCCATAATACGCTGCGCCAGTTGCACATGTTGGGCAAACAGGTCGAAATCGAAGTAGGCATCCTCCCTGAACGGATTCACCACATAAGAATAGAGGTTGATGGCCAGTAGTCGGCAACTGTCGTAGGGACACAAGGGTATCTCTCCGCAGGGATTGGTCGACACGGTCTTAAAACCCAAATCGGCATAACAGTCGGGCACCGACTCACGGATGATGGTATCCCAGAAAAGTACGCCCGGCTCAGCAGAGCGCCATGCATTGTGAATAATCTTGTCCCATAGCTGCTTTGCGTTAATGGTCTTCTCATATTTGGGTTCGTCGGAATCAATGGGATATTGCTGTACATAGTTTTTGCCGGCTGCCGCAGCCTCCATAAAAGCATCGTCTATCTTCACCGAGATGTTGGCACCGGTGACCTTCCCCTGTTCCAGCTTGGCATCGATAAAGTTTTCCGAGTCGGGATGTTTGATCGACACACTTAGCATGAGCGCCCCACGACGGCCATCCTGTGCCACTTCGCGGGTGGAGTTGGAGTAGCGCTCCATGAATGGGACCAGCCCTGTAGAAGTGAGTGCCGAATTCTTCACTGGCGACCCCTTGGGCCGTATATGCGACAAGTCGTGCCCTACCCCACCACGGCGCTTCATCAATTGCACCTGCTCTTCATCGATACGAATGATTGCACCATACGAGTCGGCGTTACCATCCATCCCTATTACGAAGCAGTTCGATAAGGAGGCTACCTGAAAATCGTTGCCAATGCCGGTCATGGGGCTCCCCTGCGGAATGATATACTGAAAACGGTCGAACAGCTCAAACAGCGTTTGTTCACTCAATGGATTGCTGTATTTTTTTTCTATTCTGGCAATTTCCTTGGCCAGTCGCCAATGCATATCCTCCGGCGTCTTCTCATAAATCTCACCCTGGCTATCCTTGAGGGCATACTTGCTTACCCACACCTTAGCGGCGAGCTCATCCCCTTTAAAATAATTCAACGATGCCTTATATGCCTCATCGAACGTATATTTTTTCTTTTTCATCATTAGGCTTTTTAATTATGCGACTTTCAACATGTATATCCATCCTCCCGTTATGTATTTCCATTCGGGAATAATTTGGTTATGCAAGTTTATGGAAACTTCCTAACAATGCAAAACTTTTCCAACTTTTTTTTTCAACAATCTGTGAAGTTTTCCAAAAATAATTTTATCTATCTAATTATCTGATTATTAATTTTCCTAATCGGATGAAAAGTTTTACTTTTTGTAAAACTCACCTGATTTCCAAAACGATAAAAAAGCAACATCAGGAATCCAGAGATACTTCTAAAATTGAAAGAAAAAAATCACCCAGCGCACGGAAGTCACTGAGTGATTTTCTATTTGGGAAAAAGAATCGTCCTAAAACCGATTACTTGTCAAAATTTTTCACTGCCCCCATAAACAAAATGGCTCCGGTGGAATTCTCCTGAATGATATAGATGAAAGGCCTCTCCGCATTGAAAATAACTTTTTTGGGTGGTGCGGGCATGGATGTCAATTCCATGCCTACCGTCGTCACGGCTGCAGCCTCTGTTCCCGACTCATCGGTACTGATATAGGTATCTTGTTTTACGAATGAAATTTTCGCCGGAATGTCTGTGATGCCTGTAAAGTCGGCTCCATCGGTAAAAGCAATCTCCATACCCATGTTTGTGAGTACGTCGTTCAGCTTCTTGCTGTATTCCGTTTTGAACTTTGGCAGAGAGAGATCGACCACTGCTTCACGCATCGCGGACTTAAGCCCATGCCAGTAATTGCTTTCGCGGGCAACAGACACGATATCCGTCAGCGTCCCCTCTTTGGGCAACAGCACCATCATGCTGAACGCTTTGTTGCCATAGGGGAGCTGCACCATTTGGAGGAACTGATCTTCGGCATATAAAAACCGACTCTCTTGCCGCATCATCTCTACCTGAATTGTGGTGCCGTCTTCACGGATAAACGGCTTGTCGATGGTATTTTTCGCATCAAATTGAGTCGCCCATATTCCTTTAAAATAGAGCGCATTGAGCAAATACATCAAATCGAACGCATCGGTGCGGTCAATCACCTTCTTTATCAGCCCGTTGGTCTGATCCGAAGCCCAGTTATTGATGAGGCCGGCGGTGGCTGAATCAGAGAAATCGACCGATTGCACCGTTGCATCATAATAAGACTGGTTATTTTTGAGAAAATCAGCGTGCACAACCACCCTTTTGTTAGCAAAAATGGCATTGGCAATAGAGAGCTTGGTGGTGGGATCTGTTTTCAACAAAGCCTCCTTCAACTTTTTGTAATAGCTGTTAATCTCCTCGCCGGTGTAATTACCCATTTGCAGGGTCCGCTTTATAGCCTTTTCGGTTTCTCCTGCTGCTCCATTCCGGGTCATGGAAAGTGCCATGCTCAAGCTCAGAGGAGAGACCATGAAGTCTTTGTCATCGTCCAACGCCTCCTCTTCGAAGACGTGAGCAAAAAAGTCAAAGGCAAACTGTTGATCAGACTGCACCATCTCTTTTTCCGCAGAGCGAAGTTCAATTACAATCGGACTGGGCAGTTCTGTTCTGTCTCTTCCACCATTGTTCTTATCGCATGATACTGCAAGAAATGCTGTGACGACAACCGAAAGTAAAGAAATAAATATTGACCGCATAATTCGTATGTTTAATTAAAATGATTCTCAAGGTTCCTCTTACATTTATATATGATGTGTTCAACAGGGTGAATGTTGCAACAGAATGATTAAAAAATGTTATGGTTGCAATTTCATCTGTAAAAAACTGCTTTTTATCACATTTTACCTTCGCCCGCACGGCAACACCCAAAATTATTGCTTAATTTTGTAGGTTCTTGGTAAAATATATACATATCATCTTTAAATACTGTTTGTAAGCATGAGAAAATGGCGCATCGAAGACTCGGAAGAATTGTACAACATCAACGGTTGGGGAAACGGTTATTTCTCCATCAATGAAAAAGGTCATGTACAGGTCACACCCAGCAAACAGGAAGGTAGCAGCGTGGATTTGAGCGAGCTGATGCGCGAGCTTTATCTGCGTGATGTATCGTCTCCTGTATTGATTCGGTTTCCCGAGATTCTGGATAACCGGATTGAAAAGATCTCGAACAGTTTCGCCATTGCTTCGAAGGAATATGCCTACAATGCCCAGCACTACATTGTCTATCCCATTAAGGTGAACCAGATGCGACAGGTGGTGGAGGAGATCGTCTCGAGCGGAAAACGTTTCAACATCGGGCTCGAGGCAGGCTCCAAGCCCGAACTCCATGCCGTGCTGGCCATTAACACCGAGACCAACTCTTTCATTATCTGCAATGGCTATAAGGATGAGAGTTACATCGAACTGGCACTGCTGGCACAAAAGATGGGCAAACAGGTCTTTATTGTGGTGGAGAAGCTCAACGAGCTGGATCTGACCATCAAGATTGCCAGGCGGCTCAAAGTAAAACCCAACATCGGTATCAGGGTGAAGCTGGCCAGCAGCGGCAGTGGTAAATGGGAAGAATCGGGCGGAGACGGCAGTAAGTTCGGACTCAACTCCAGCGAGCTACTCGAGGCCATGGAGATACTCAAAGAGCACAACCTCTCCGAGTGCTTCCGGCTGATTCACTTTCACATCGGCAGCCAGATTACCAAGATACGCCGTATCAAGACCGCTCTGCGTGAGGCGGCACAGTTCTACGTGCAGCTACACGCCATGGGTTTCAATATTGAGTTTGTAGATATTGGTGGTGGATTAGGGGTGGATTACGACGGCACCCGTTCCTCCTTCACCGAAAACAGCATCAACTACTCCATTCAGGAATATGTGAACGACTCGGTGTTTACCTTTGTGGATGCGGCCGACAAAAATGAAATACCCCACCCCAACATCATCACCGAGTCGGGTCGTGCCCTCACGGCACACCACTCTGTATTGGTATTTGAGGTGCTGGAGACAGCCACCCTACCCGAGTGGCCCGAAGAACTGGACATACAACCAGATGACCATGAGCTGGTAAAAGAACTTTATAACATCTGGGAATCACTCACGCAGGCACGCATGCTCGAGGCATGGCACGACGCCCAGCAGATACGGGAGGAATCGCTCGACCTCTTCAGCCTCGGCATGCTCGACCTGAAGACCCGTGCACAGGTGGAGCAGCTCTACTTCTCCATCGCCCGGGAGATCAACATCTCCAGCAACCGGGCCAAACATGCACCCGAGGAGTTGCGCCAACTGGGAACACTCCTCCCTGACAAGTATTTTTGTAACTTCTCCCTGTTTCAATCGCTGCCCGACTCATGGGCTATCGACCAGGTATTCCCCATCATCCCCATACACCGGCTGGATGAACGGCCAGGGAAGACGGCTACCCTACAGGACATCACCTGCGACTCCGATGGCAAGATAGCCAACTTTGCTTCTCAGGATGGCTTCCGCACCACTTATCTTCCGGTGCATACTCTTCGGAAAGATGAGCCTTATTACATAGGTGTTTTCCTGGTGGGTGCCTACCAGGAGATTCTGGGAGACCTGCACAACCTGTTTGGAGATACCAATGTGGTGCACGTCTCTACAAACGAGTCGGGTTACAAGATTGACCAGGTGATCGATGGCGAGTCGGTAGCCGAAGTGTTGGAATATGCACAGTACAACGCCAAGAAGCTGGTGCGTACAGTCGAAACATGGGTGATGAGCTCTGTGAAACAAGGTAAGATCTCGGTGGAAGAAGGCAAGGAGTTTCTCTCTAACTACCGCTCCGGTCTTTACGGATATACCTATCTTGAATAATTGGCTTTCGTAGTTCAACAGCAGTTTTCCATTTCACAATCTTCATCCAGCACCTCCAACTCAATGGTACAGTGATGTACACCCAAAGAGAGGAGAGATTGGCGGATACCTTTTTTTAATTTTCGCTGATTGGCCATACTCATTTCCTTCCTGAGCACCACATGTATGGTGAGTACATTGTATTCTCCATCCACGGACCAGGTATGCAGGTCGTGTACACCATCCACCTCATCCATTGCGAGCAGTACCTTCTTCACCTCTTCCACATTCAATTTGGCAGGACTCCCCTGCAGGATGATGCGCAGGCTTTCGCGCATATTGCGAAAGACATTAAAGAGAATAAACAAAGAGATGGCAATGGAGAGGAGCGGATCAATGAAGGGTGCATCCACGAAATACATCACGCCGGCGCCCAACAGCACAGCAATCCACCCCAGCACATCTTCCAGCAAATGCAGCGACACCACTCGTTCATTGATTGAACTGCCCTTCCGCAGTCGGTAAACAGCCAGTCCGTTGACAACCAAACCCAGCACGGCAAGCAGCAACATTCCCTCCACGTCGGGTTGCTGCGGCCGAAGCAGTCGGGGTATGGCGTGCAGCAGAATTACCACGCTACCCAACAATAAGATGATCGAATTAATGAGGGCACCCAACAGCGAAAAGCGTTTAAATCCGTACGTATATTCTTTTGTTCGGGGTCTTTTGGCCACCCGCTGAAAGTACCATGAGATGCCCAGAGAGAAGCTGTCGCCCAGGTCATGAACGGCATCAGAGAGTATGGCCATGCTATTGGTCAGCAGGCCTCCGACAAGCTCAATGAACGTAAAGGAGAGGTTCAGAAAGAATGCCGCTTTGATGTGTTGCACATCTTCGTGGTGGTGATGAGATTCGTGTGAATGCATTACAATTTCTGGATTCAGATTATAACATCATCAGAAAAAGAAAGTTCATCCCATGTTTTTCATCTGAATTGTGTATATTTGCCCGCAAAACGAGCAAGTGTGATCCTTCAACGTGTGCAATGCATGCAGGCCATGCGGCAGTTTTTATTATTAAACCACTAAACAAAAACAAAATGAAACATGCAAACATTTTGATTTTGATTTTGAGCGCCATGACACTCTTGATCTCCTCTTGTAACTTAAAAAAAGAAGAAGTGACACTATTGAAGCAAACTGATTTTCCTGCCCCACCAGTGGCAGCAGTCTTACCCGATACATTTGTGAACTTCGGGCAACAACGCATCGACTCCTATTACTGGCTAAAAGATAAGCAAAACAGCCAAGTGATTGACTATTTACAGGCTGAAAATGCCTATACCGATACTGTGATGGCCTCTACGAAAGGGCTTCAGCAAAAGATATACGATGAGATACTGGGTCGCATCAAGGAGGACGACGAGAGCTATCCCTCCTTCAAAGATGGTTATTGGTACTATAGCCGCACCACCAAAGGGAAACAGTACTCCACCTACTGCCGTAGGAAGGGAACGATGGAAGCAGCCGAGGAGATTATCTTCGATGTGAACCAGATGGCTGAAGGCAAACCGGCCTTCATTTTCAGGGGTTATTCCATCAGCCCCGACAACAGCAAGGCAGCCTACTTTTACAACGAGACAGGATCCTATGCCGAGTTCAGCATGAAAATAAAAGACCTTGCCTCGGGTGAGGATGTAGGCTTTACGGTTGATGGTGCCGCATCAGTGGCGTGGGCCAGCGACAACAAGACCCTCTTCTACAGCCTAATAGACCAGACACTACGTTCTTCACGTATATATCGCCAGATGCTGGACGAGACTGCCGGAGAGCTGGTGTACGAAGAAAATGATACCCGTTTTGGGACCTATGTCTACGGCAACAAAACCAAAGAATATATCTTTATCACCAGCAGCAGCACCACCACTTCCGAGGAACGCTACATCTCGGCCGAGAGACCCACGGATGCCTTCAAGGTGTTCCTGCCTCGCGTAAAGGATGTGGAATACAGCGTATATCCACATCAGGAGAAGTTTTTTGTGCGCTACAAGGACCGGGACAATCTCAATAGCATGATCTATGAGATGCCCCTCACGGGATATGAAGACCGATCTTCCTGGAAGGTTTTCGTGCCCCATGATAAAGATGTACGCATCGAAGGAATTGATATCCTAAAGGATTATGTTTCGCTGGAATTGCGCAAAAGCGGACTCACGGAAATTCAGGTGAAACCTGTCCAGGGCGGTGACACAAAAACGATCGCCTTTCCAGAACCGGTCTATAGTGCCGGGTTGAGCGGAAACCCGGAATACGATGCCGTTACATTCCGTTACACCTATACTTCACTCAACAGGCCCAACACACTCTACGAATACAACATCGAAACGGCTAAAACGCTCAAAATCAAGGAACAGGAAATACCCTCCGGATTCAACCCAGATGACTATGTGGTGGAACGACTATGGGCTACTGCCGCCGATGGAGTGAAGGTGCCGATGGCGATTGTCTATAAAAAGGGATTGAAAAAAGATGGCCGCAACCCAGCCCTGATCTACTCATACGGAAGCTATGGCTACAGCTCCGACGTCTATTTCAGCTCAAGCATGTTCAGCCTCATCGATCGTGGCATTGTCTATGGCATCGCCCAGATACGGGGTGGCAGCGATCTCGGTGAACAGTGGTATGAGGATGGGAAGCTATTACATAAAAAGAATACATTTACCGACTTTATTGCGTGCAGTGAGTTACTGATCAACGAGGGTTACACCGCTGCAGATAAGCTCGCTGCCATGGGAGGCAGTGCAGGTGGCCTGCTAATGGGCGCAGTCGCTAATATGCGCCCCGATCTCTATCAGACCATCGTGGCGCAAGTGCCCTTCGTGGATGTCATTAACACGATGCTCGACGACACGCTGCCGCTTACTACGGGCGAATATGAAGAATGGGGCAATCCCAATGAAGAAGAATATTACAACTACATCCTCTCCTACTCACCCTACGACAACATCAAAGCGCAGGATTACCCTAACATGCTGGTTACGGGCGGAATAAACGATTCACAAGTGCTATTCCACGAGCCGACCAAGTATGTAGCCAAACTCCGCTCTCTCAAGACCGACGACAACATTCTGTTGCTCCACATGAACATGGATTCCGGCCATGGGGGTGCCACTGGTCGCTACGAAGGCATTAAAGACACCGCCTTCGAGTTTGCCTTTATCCTCAACCGGGTCGGCATAGAGGAATAGAATTACGCCTCTGTAGGTTGGGAAAAATTCTATGACGTCACATGATACAGATCAAACGCATTTACGACCCCGTGGGTGATGACGATGGATATCGTATCCTGATAGACCGGCTCTGGCCACGTGGTTTCTCTAAGGAGAGTGCCCACATTGGTTTATGGATGAAGGAGATCGCTCCCTCCACCGTACTGCGAAAATGGTTTCACCACGATACCGAAAATTGGGATGAATTTACCGTCCGTTATCGGGAGGAACTAAAAGAGAAGCGTACATTACTCATGGAGATAAAAAACCTGGAGAAAGAGCATAAAAAAGTGACTCTGCTCTATTCCGCCAAAGATAGCATGCACAATCAGGCGATTGTGCTGTTAGAGGTTTTACGCTCCCTGTAACAGATGCTCCAGCAGAATTTTCAGTCCGATACCGATCAGTATGATCCCTCCCACGGCTTCCATGCAAAAATGAATTCTTTTGCCCAGGCGTACTCCCAGCGAGATGCCGGCAAAAGAAGAGAGAAACGATACCACTCCGATAACAAATGTGGCCAGTAGGATAGTTCCGGGGTAGGAAGCAAAGATAAGTCCGGTTGCAGCTGCATCGATGCTGGTGGCAAAGGCGAGGGTTATGACATTTCTCCAATCAATACGCGGCGATTCGTTGCAGACACACTTCGGGCAATCTTCCTCCGCACGCGGCTTGTAACATTCGTAGATCATTTTCACGCCGAGAGCCAACAGGATGAAGAAAGTAAGCCAATGGTCGAACTGTTGTATCCAGATAGAAAAACCAATACTCAAGCCATATCCAACCAACGGCATCAATCCCTGAAAGAGACCGAAAACAAGTGCGATCTTACACGATCGCCAGGAACGAAACACTTTGATACAAACACCCTTACTAAAGCAAACAGCAAAGGAATCCACGGAGAGCCCGATGGCAATTAAGAGAATGGATAACCAACCCATCTGTATATTTATGAATGAAGATTGCTAAAAAGTTATCAAAGGTACGAAAAAGTCCTGTTTCGTAAAAGCAAAGAGAAACAGAAAACCAAATCTCTTTTCCGGTGTTATGAAGGGCATGTAGATCTTCAAAACAAGGTCTACCGGTTTTGCCACTCCCTCTCAACAACCTGAAATGAACAATTTGAAAATAGTTTTGCTGATAATGGGCTGTTTTGTGATGGTAAATGCGGCATCACAGGAATCCGGCCTGAGTGAACCCGATTCCACCATTTCTCTTCCTGAGGTAGTGGTAAATACCTATCAGATTCAAACCCGACAGCATCAGGTTCCGGGTGCGATCTCACTGTTGTCGGGTGAAGAGATCAGAACAACCGACGGGAATAATTTCGCCCATACCCTCCATGCCATCCCCGGTATCTACATGCACAGCGGCACCTATGCTACCGGGAGAATCGTGATTCGCGGCGTGGGAAGCCGCACCCCTTATAACACCAACCGGATTAAATCATATCTGAATGATATCCCCATCACCTCTTCCGACGGGATTTCCACCCCAGAAGATATCGACCTGATGGGCATCGGTCACATGGAGGTGATCAAGGGACCCGCGTCGGCACTTTACGGATCAGGACTTGGGGGAAATATCAATCTCTATACCCCGGTGTGGGGAAACAACCACAGCGAAGCGCTTGTTCAATATGGCAGCTTTCAGACTACAAAAGCGGCTATAGCGGGCAATTACCACCGAGAAAAGTTGCAGGTTTGGGGCAACCTGTCGCATCTGCAGACAGAGGGTCATCGCGAAAATAGCCGCCTCAAACGCACCTCCCTACTCTCTTCGGGTCATTGGCAGCAACCTCATTACACGGTGGAATATACCCTAATGATGATCGATCTGTATGCACAAATTCCCAGTTCGGTGGGTAAAACGCTCTACGAGAATGACCCCGCAGCTGCAGCCTCTAACTGGAAAGCCATTGAGGGATATAAGGAGTATCAGCGGGCAATAGCCGGTGTGACCCTGACAAACCGCTTTTCGGAAGCATGGAACAACAGGCTCACCTTTTTTGGGAGATGGGCAGATAGCTTTGAGCGCCGACCGTTTAACAACCTCGACGACGGCACCTCGGGAGGTGGCTTGCGGAATCGGATGACCTACCATGCTGCCCACTGGGATGCACTAATCGGCTTTGAGTGGATCAACGACACCTATCACTGGCAAATGGATCTCGATAACGAACTGATCAACAGAAACAGGGAGCACCGGAATCATTACAACCTCTTTGGAATGCTCTACTGGCACCCCACTGCGGTCTGGAATATCTCACTCGGCGGAGCCGTGAACAGGGTACACTACCGCCTCACTGATCAGTTTCCAGAGAATGGCGATCAGAGCGGAAAGCGTAATTTTCCTGCCCTCTTCTCACCTCGCCTAGGTCTCAATTATGCTCCTTCTCAAAATCTGGCACTTTACGCTTCGGCAGGGCATGGCTTCTCGATGCCCTCACCCGAGGAAACATTGCTTCCTGAGGGAGACATCAACGAGACACTTCAACCGGAACAGGGTATACAGTACGAGGCAGGCGTACGGCTTAACTTGTTCAACAACGCTACACGGCTGGAAACCTCGGTGTACCTCATTAACCTAAATAACCTGTTGGTCACCAAACGAGTTACCGAGGATATCTTCACTGGTATCAACGCGGGTAAAACCCGTCACACCGGGGTGGAGTTCATGCTTCAGCAGCGGGTATTTTCCTACTCTTCCTTCCCTGGCACCCTCTCCTTGAATGCCAACTACACCTACGCACGCAACCGGTTCACCGACTTTGAAGACGACGGAAACGTGTACAACAACAAACAATTGCCCGGGGTACCCTCGGGCATAGGCCGGGCAACAATTCAATGGCAGCCCGTCCAGTCGATACAGGTTAGCACACAACTTCAGCAGGTCGGTCCTCAATATATTAACGACGCCAACACCATCGAAAATGACGGTTATTTTCTGGTCGATCTAAAAATCACCTACCTCGTCTCCACTCCCCGTTTCGGCACCTTCAAGTTATTCGCCGGGCTAAATAACCTTGCCAATACCCGCTACTCCTCCATGCTCACCGTAAACGCCGTCGCCTTTGGAAATGCCGAACCACGCTACTACTACCCCGGCATGCCGCGCCACTACTTCACAGGTGTCAACTGGCGGTTTTAGCATCTGCATATATATTGACAACTATATGATTTTATGTTTACAGATAATCGGGAGTGAAGTAAACTACTGCTCTGCTTTTTTTACATCTTCTTGATTAATGTTCCCTAAATCAACCTGTTCGAAATTGTCGTTTTCAGGAAAAAGCAAATGAAATCCCGTTAATATATCCATCTCAGCACCGGCTTCCGAAATCCTGCAATCTAAAAGATGTCCACCGCTCTTGAGATCTTTGGCCAGAAAGTGAAGATGAAAACCGGGCATATTTACACCCTCTGCAAGAGATGGAACCCAAAACCCGACAAGGCTACCCTCTATGTTGCGATACTCAAAAACCGATTGCATATTGGTTACATCCACAAGAGGCGGGTATGGTTTGCTTTGTGGGTAAACACTCCTTGTTTGTACATACTCAAATGTTCCTTCAACTTTAAAAGCATAAAACATGTTGGGGCTATGAAGTAGCCTGCTCAGCTCATCCTTTAACACAGAATAGCTTTCAATACCATTTAGCTGTATCTGGCTATCCGGTTCAAACGAAGTTATAGTAGCAAATGGCACTTTTATATTTTCATCTATCTCAATTACTGTTCCGTCTCCCCGCACCTGATAAACCTTGCCATCTAAAACAACCATTTCTCCATCAAGGTGCTCAAAAGTTCCAATACCAAAATCCCCTTCCTTTAGCAACTGTCCAACTTCTATCTCTCCGTCATATACTCCCTTCATCAACGCACTTAGCGTCGATACCTGGAATACTACATCTTTTTTAGTGTCTCCGGCACATTCGGTAAAAATAAGGGATAATAATACGATCTTTATGATCAAGGAATATTTCTTTAATTTCCGGAAATAACAACTTTTTTTCATCTGAACACCTCCATTAATAGGTTTAATGCCATCACCATTTTCACATCACCCCTACACCGAGTGACTAGTGGGTTTCTTTTTACAAAAGAGACGATTTATGAAGAAAACCACAAACCAAAACAGCATATTTAACATAAGTTAACTGATATATAATGAATAACCAACCCGTCTGTCTATCCATGAATGAAGATTATTGAAAAAAAGCTAACAAGAATACAAAAAAGTTCTGTTTTG
>CAZRRC010000040.1:0-22762 GCA_964602395.1 uncultured Proteiniphilum sp.
AGATGGCAGATCCATGAACATTTGTGTTGTTCACGTGCCTGCAAAGTGGTTGAAAATGGAGAGATAAGCGATGGATGAGTTGATTTGCAGTGATTTTTTTCTAAGTTTGTAGTTTGGAAATCATTTTTAATAAAACATATGAAGAGTAAGTTGTTTTTATTTTTGTTTTTGTTGCAGGCAGGTTTTCTTGCAGCACAGAATAGGACCGATGTGAGTCTTTTTTTACGGAGCGACAGTGCCACCTATCTCAATCGGGTTTCGTCGGAGTCGGGCAACCTTTACAATGCTTTGGGCCATCACGGCCCTGCCATTGAAAATGAATGGTTGGCGCTGAGGTTGTATTTCGACAAGAAAGCGGCCATCGATGTCTATTCGAAAGCAAAGCCCGGACTAGAGCTGGCTACCTATAAATGGTATCCCTCAACACAGCAGCAGCTTGAGGGAAAGGGAGCCGACTATTACAAGGTAGGGCCCACCGTCGGCCTTGGCGGTATCCGTTTGTGGGATGGAGAGAAGGTGCTCCCCCTCGATCCTGTCTCAAATAGAACGGCAAAGGTGGTGAAAGAGGGTTCGGTCTCCTATCTGGAGATGTTGTCGGAAGATGTGCCCTACCTGAATCGCAAAGTAGACATTCTGGTGCGGGTGACGGTCTTTTCTGGTTTCAGAAAAGCAAAGGTGGAGGCTTTTGCATTGGATGATGAGGAGGTGGCATTTGTCACCGGAATCAATTATCATCCCGGGCAACAGGTCGTTGTAGAGAAGGATTGCATATTTACCTGGGGGCTGCATCCGGAAGATGTGGCTGCTGAGAAGGTGGAACTGGGTTCTGCGATCTTTGTGAATCCGGACGACTTCGATCAGACAAAAGACGATGGAAACCAGCACATCTTTATCTCAAAACCGAGCAGACAGATCAGTTTCTGGATATCATCGGCCAATGGCAAGGAACCGTTTGTAAACACTTTGGAGCGGTTTATCGACTTTGCAAAATTTGAAATTGGGTTGGATTGACCCTTTAACGAGACCTACACCCATGCGTATCCGCAATAACCTCCCGGTTTGCTTGATCATCCTGATGCTCTTCTTAAACACCATTTTGAGTGCACAACAGGATACCGTTGCCGGCATTCCGGTCAACTACGATGAATCGAGGACAGGTGACTGGGTGCTACCCGACCTACTTACTCTGCAAAGCGGCAAGCAGGTGGCCGATGCCAGGGAATGGATGGAGCGCCGCCGCCCGGAGATCCTCCGCCTCTTTGAAACGGAACAGTTCGGCAAGAGCCCGAAGCGAGTGCCGCACAAAGCAAACCTCTTTGATGCGGGTAGTTTGGCCTTCGATGGCAAGGTTCTCAGAAAACAGGTGAGACTCTACTTCACAGAAGATACCACAAAACACAAGGCCGACATGGTGATCTACCTGCCGGCTGAGGCAACCGGACCGGTACCGCTCTTTCTGACCATCAGCTTCATGCCCAACGCCCTGATGGTAGATGATCCGGGCCTGGCTTCCGGCTCCTTCTGGGATCGGGAGGGGAATAGGGTTCCGGTACAGCCTCGGCAGGGAGCTCCCCGCATGGGAGGCCTTGATGTGGAGAAGTTCATCTCCAATGGAATTGGGGTGGCCACTCTCTACTATGGTGACATTGAACCCGATTTCCCCGCGGGCATCCGGCACGGAGTCAGGGGACATTTCCTGCCCGCCGGTCAGGATTGGCCTGCTCCGGACGAGTGGGGAACCATCTCGGCTTGGGCGTGGGGCCTGGGCTATGCGATGGATTATCTGGAGAGCGACCCGGGTGTAGATGCAAAAAAGATTGCCCTTCATGGTGTATCACGACTGGGAAAGACTGTCCTCTGGGCGGGCGCTTTGGATGAGCGTTTTGGCATGATCATCTCAAGCTGTTCCGGTGAAGGAGGTGCGGCGCTCTCGATGCGGAATTACGGGGAGTCCATCGCCCATATGGTTGCACCATCCCGCTATTTTTATCAGTTTTGCGGTAATCGGGCTAAATATGCCGGTGATCCGCACACATCACCCATCGATGCCCACATGCTTCTTGCGCTGATTGCACCACGACCGTTGTTACTACAGACGGGCAGCACCGACAAATGGTCTGATCCGAAAGGAGAATTTCTGGCAGCGATTGCTGCGGAACCGATTTATCGGCTCTTTCGTAAAAAGGGATTGGAGACAAAGGTGATGCCCGAGCCAGAAGAGGCAATCCTGCACGACTTGGGTTACTATATGCATACCGGAGGACATGGAACTTTGCCGGACGATTTTGACGTGTATATCGCATTTATGCGAAAACATTTTATGTAAGCTTGAATTGATTTTATACGATGAAGACAAAAAGTTTGTTTACAGCAGCAGTTTTGATACTGGCTATAGCCACCACCACCGCGCAACTCCCCCCTAACTTTGGCCCTGAGTACAATCAAATTACACAAAAGGATGAAATAACACGCGTGTTTATTTCCCCAATCCGGGTTATGTGGACTTCAGACACATCCGGTGAGCTGGTCAAAAACAGCGAGGTCCTGCTGGAGCCGGGAAACAGTCAGTCGGATATGAGCCGTACGACCCGCTTCTGCTCGATGACAACGACTCTCACTGATACTGCTTCCATCTTGCTGGATTATGGCAAAGAATTGCATGGTGGACTTCAATTGGTGATGGGCGGCTCCTCCCGCAGGGAGCCTTCGCTGGTGCGGATCCGTTTCGGCGAGTCGGTGGGGGAAGCCAACAGCAATACGTACAACTCCGACTGGCTGATGGGTTTTTCTACCGATGACCATGCCAAACGGGATATCATCATGGAGATTCCTCGTTCGGGTTTGATCGAGATCGGAAACACCGGGTTCCGGTTTGTGCGCATCGACCTGCTGCAGTCGGGTGCCACTATCAACCTCAAGGAGACACGTGCCATATTGCGCTACAGAGATATTCCATACCTTGGGTCTTTCAAGAGCAGCAACCCGCGGCTCGACTCAATCTGGATCACCGGTGCCTACACCACCCATCTCAATATGCAGGAGTACCTCTGGGATGGAATCAAACGAGACAGGCTGGTCTGGTTGGGAGACTTTCATCCGGAACTGAAAGCAATCCATGCCGTATTCGGATACAACGAAGTGGTACCCAGAAGCCTCAACCTGGCTTGTGAACAATATCCCCTGCCCCAATGGATGAACGGAATGAGCTCCTACTCAATGTGGTACCTGATCATTCACCACGACTGGTATATGCAGAATGGGGATCTCGATTTTTTGAATAGTCACCGGGAATATATTGTCGGTCTGATTGATTTGATCAACGGCAAAATCGCCGAAGATGGCTCCGAAACATTGAGTCCATCTCGCTTTCTGGATTGGCCCTCCACACCCAATAAAGAGGGAGTGGAAGCTGGTTACCGCGCGCTGTTGGCATGGGCGCTGAGGGATGCAGAGAAGTTGTGCCAGGTGCTGGGTGAGAGTCGTTCTGCTGCGGTGGCAGCAGAAGCTGCCCTGAAATTGAACAAAAAGATCATGCCCCACAATGATTTGAAACAGGCAGCTGCGCTGATGGCGGTTGCGGGAACATTGGATCCGGTGAAAGCGAGTGAAGAGGTGATTGCTGTAGATGGCGCAAAGCGTTTCTCTACTTTCTACGGCCTCTATATGCTCGATGCTCTCTCTCTGGCCGGCATGCAGGATGAGGCGCTACAGATCATCAGCGACTATTGGGGCGGGATGCTCGATATGGGTGCCACCACTTTCTGGGAGGATTTCAACATAGAGTGGATGGAGAATTCGGCGCGGATCGACCAGTTCACGCCGGAGGGGATGAACGATATCCATGGCGATTTTGGTGATTACTGCTATCCCAGCTTCCGCCACAGCCTGTGCCATGGCTGGTCATCGGGCGTGACGGCCTGGCTCACGGAAAATGTATTGGGAATAAGGGTTTTGGAACCCGGCTGCAAAGTCATCGAAGTAAAGCCCTATCTCGGAGACTTGGAGTGGGCTGAAGGAAGTTTTCCGACTCCCTACGGAACAGTAAAAGTAAAGCATACCAAACTGGCAAACGGCAAAATAGAAACAGTTGTTGATGCTCCGAAGGAGATCAGGATTCAGAAATAAACACATAGAATCCTGCCATACAACAAAACACCCCAAAAGTTGTCACAACTTTTGGGGTGTTTTGCTGTAAGTCGGCCTATTCAACTTACAACATCTTGTAGATCTCGGCTCCCGCCATCAGGAATGCACCCAAGCCAAAATCGTCGAAGTCGGGTTCCCGTTCGTAGGTGACGGGCTGTGCTTCCTTGGGCTCCTTGCCGGTACCTTGTACATATCCCAGAAAACCATTCGGATGCAGGCTATCGCTTACGAGGGCGTTCCATGCCCGGTAAATGACCGGTTCATATTCAGCCCTGTCCAATATCCCGTTGTTCACGCCATAAGCCATTCCATAGATAAACATGGCTGTGCCGGTAAGTTCTTTGCCTCCGTAGTTGTCGGGGTCGTGGAGACTCACATTCCAGAAGCCATCTTCGCGTTGCACCTTTTTAAGTGCTTCACTCATCTTTACAAGCATGCTCTCGTATTCACCACGGTGCGGCTCATCTTTCGGCAGGATATCCAGCATGCGTGCCATCGCGACCACCACCCATCCGTTGCCGCGCGACCAGTAACAGTCTTCGCCATTGGGTTCGGTGTAAGGAGGATCGAAATCGCCATCCCGCCACCATAGTTGATCCTCGGGGTTGTAAAGACCGTTGTCGCCATGATGCAGTTTGGTAAACATATACATGTCGTATGCACGGTTATAATATGCTGTATCGCCGGTGATGTTGCCCAGTTGTGCAAAGATGGGCATACCCATCTGAATGGCGTCGATCCAGCTCCAGTCGTCTATCTTATCGGTCACCATCATCGAGTCGACCGAGTTTTTGATATTTTCGATATAATGTGCCGGTTTTTCTGGATCCAGTTCGTAAAGGAAGAGGTAGGTCTGGCCGGCGCACTGGTTATCAGCGTTGCGTGTTTTCCAACCCTCGGCCGCATTGCGCAGTTCCCAGTTGTGTTTGTTCCCCCATTCCAACGCATAATCGAGGTAACGTTGTTGTGGGTCCATCTTCCATAGATTCATCAGTCCTTCGTAATAGTAGGCGCGGGTCCAGAGATTGCTTTCATACTCTTTGTTGCGGGAAGGGTAGGGAATGGGCTCGCCTGGATCACTCCACTTCTCCATGAAATAGTCGTTTGCCAGTCGAAGGGCGGTCATTACCTCCTCTTTTGCCGGTTTGTGATTCTTATCGTTACTGCTGTCACCGCATCCGGTTAGCATGGTGATGCAGCAAAGGGTCGTAAAAAGTAAATTCAGTGGCTTCATTGTCTCATTGTTTCAAAAGAAGATGGATATTCCAAATTTTTCAAAATGAAATATCCATCACTCACCTATGTTTAATCAAAAAATGGGATTCCTACTTACCAGCCCGGATTCTGAAAAGAGGCTTTTTGTTCATCCGTGAGCGGCGAACCATCCTCTTGTGTCAAACCATCGATAAAGGTCTGCGGGATAGGACGGAGCACGTGTCTCTCGGCGATGTTGGGTGCTGCCTGCGGATTGAATGCTTTGGCACGCTTAACCAACAGTCCGGCGCGGCTCAACTCTTCCCATCTGTTCCATTCACCATTCAACTCGCGGGTGCGCTCATTGAAGATGAAGTTGAGCATGCGATCATACTCGCTGGAGGCTCCCAGTTTGGTGAGAATCGCTTCGTCTTCTGCCGGTAGGCTGTTGGGACTGGTGATCTGTAAAGAGGAAGCAGCGGTGGTCTTATCGATACCTGTGGAAAGGTAATAGCTGTTTTTCTGCAGATACACATTGCCGGCAGCATCTTTTAAGTTTCCGCCATTATAACCGGGGTGTGAGTTGGCAAACCAGTTGACATAGTTGTCCGTTTTTCCGTTTTTGGAGAAATTTGTGGATGCTGAATAGAGGGTATTGCTTAATGGGAATGCGATGGATGCGTCTACATACAACTCCCTGTCCTCACCCGGTTTCCACTGTGCACGAGCGCGAAGTTGATTCACCGTGGCGATGGCTCCCTGGTAATTTTTCTGGCGTACCTGTGCTTCTGCTTTTATCAGGTAGGTCTCCCCGGTACGAGCCATGATGACGTCGCGATATCCATCTCCACTCTCTGCTGTACGTGTTCCATCCTGGGTCTTATTCAGTCCACAGAAAACATTCGACTTGGTGGCATCGCCATTGCTGTTGTAGTTGGGCAATACATATTCTCCCTCCAGATAAAGTGGAAACGCATTGGGAACCCATTTCCCCGTTTCCGGATTGATAAATTTGCTCTGGGTGGGTCTTCCGAATTTGCCATATGGTTCTCCGTCGAAACGGGTGTCGTTCTTTTTGTTCAGGATGAATACAATTCCCTGGTCACCCAGTGCTACTGCATGTTCTCCAAACGACTGGTTCAGATTGTTATCCCTGATGTTGTTCACCCCGTAGACCGTGCGGAACGATTTCCACAAACGGGCATCGTTCACGTTGTCGTAGGTAGAATAGTTGTATTCGGTGGGACGACAACGCTGGAAATCCTGTCCACCAATGTGCGGGCCACGACTAACCCAACCGCCGCTAAAGGTGTTAAACTGGGGAGTGAAGTAGGAGTGGGTGCGATTGCCGAAACGACCTTTGGTGGAAGAGTCGGCATTGTGCTGTGCAGACATCAGAATTTCAGGAAGTGATTCGTTGGCATTGTCCACACCAGTCCAGCGGGCATACAGATCCCAGTAGTCGCTTGCCAAAGGCCTTGCGGCAATCACCTCATCGCAAAGCTGTACGCATTTGGTTAAATCGGCATCAATGTAACTTGCATTCCAACTGCTGTTTCTTTCCGAGGCACGGAAAAGCAAGGCTTTCGCCCAGAAGTGAGCAGCGGCATATTTGGTCCACGTACCTACACCCCGCCAGTTTGTGGTGGGTAGCATTTTATAGGCATTTTCAAAGTCGGAGATAATTTGTGCCATGGTCTCTTCTTCACTGGAGCGTTCAAAGTAACGAACAACACCGCTCACAGGTTCCGTTTGCAGTACTACACCTCCATATTGGGCAAAAAGACGGTAGAAATTGTAACCACGTAGGAAGTAGGCTTCTCCCATGCTCTTGTTGCGCACATCTTCGTTGGTGATTTTGTCTCCGTTTGCAATGATCAGGTTGGCGGAGGAGATACCGAAATACATCTGATTCCATAGTCCATCTACAGGGGGACAGTTTTTGTTGGCTGCTCCGGTTTCCACTGTGGCGTTGGAAGCATTCAGACGGTTGTCATAGGTATTCCAGGGTTCGCTGGTAAGGTCGGCGCCGTTCGTGAATTCGTCGGTACCGTACAGGGTGATGCCGTATGCCCATTCGTAGCCAAAATGCCATCTGATATTCCCATAAAGCGAAGTGGCCAAATCGGTTATTCCCTGTTCTGTCTCAAAATACTGGGTGGTATATGCCGTGGTATTTTCCTCATACAGGAAATCGTCTCCACAGGACCAAAGACTGAAGGCGAACAGCGATACCACTCCAATCAGAACTTTGTTATATAAATGTTTCATAATATATCTTGTTTTACGTGATTAAAAACCCAATTCCAAGCCAAATGTGATACCCCGGTTATAATAGGTGGATGTTCCAAGATCGAGATCCAGAAAATCGACTGAACTATACAGATTGCCCGGGTTGCGTAATTGGGTGAATAATTTTAAATTATTAATTCCGAGAGGCTTGCATATGCTCTGTGGCAAATAGTAACCCAAAGAAATGTTTCTGAACTTGATGAAAGAGGCTTTTTTGAAACCAATCAAACTGGAGTAAGCATCACCACCCACACCCGGTGTACCAGTATAGACTGGTTTTTGCCATTCTGCTCCGGTATTGTCGGGTCTCCAGTAATCCAACTGACGTTGATTGCCATGTCCGTTTTGTACTTCCCCACCAGTTGATACCATATAGTTCATGCGGCCATATAGTTCAATATTCAGTTCCAGACCTTTGTAATTAAAGCTATTGCTCCAACCCGTTGTCCAGCGTGGGGTCGTGTTTCCAAGGATTACCCGGTCTTCGCTGTTGATTAGATAATCGCCGTTCTGGTCGATCGGTCTTACACTTCCCGGAGTGAAATTTTCACCTTTGTCATTGAACTTGGTCATCTCAGCGGCATCTTCTTCCTGCCACAGTCCGGCATTGTCATATCCATAAAATACGCCGATAGATTCTCCAATAAACCAGGAGTTATCTACCATGTCGTTTTTGCCATTGGCCAGTTCTACGATTTCATCTTTTTGCCAGGCAAGGTTGAGTGTAGAGTTCCATACAAAATCTTTGGTCTGCACAGGAACAAGGTTTAACGTGACATCGATACCCCTGTTTTTTGTTTTTCCCACGTTGGCCATGGTATTGCTATAGCCTGTAAGGGTAGGTATCGTCATGTTCATTAGCAGATCATTCGTGTTAGATTTGTATACATCGATGGATCCGCCTATGCGACCCTTGAGGAAACTAAAATCAACACCCAGGTTCCATTGGGTGGTTTTCTCCCACTCCAGTGCCGGATTGGCCATTAATTCTGTACCGGAGAAATAGTATGGTTCGTTGGTGCCATACGCCAGCACGTTGCCGGTACCACCAAAAGGTACATAGAAGGAGCGGATGCTTCCCAGTGTATCGTATGCTCCCACAGCGGAGTTACCGGTCATACCCATGCCCAGACGCAGCTTCAGCTGGTCGAGCCAGGAGAGCTCCTGCATAAATTCTTCCTGGTCGATTCTCCATCCCAATGCGGCACTGGGGAAGAAGGCCCACTTGTGTCCTGCAGAAAGAACGGAGGAACCATCGTAGCGGCCCGAAACGGTAAACAGATAACGGTCTTTCCACGAATAATTAAACCGTGCCATGTAAGATGCTAGCTGAGATTGTGTTAATCCGGTTCCCATGCTTGCTTTTGCATCGGTGCTGGTGATATCCACCGAACCCATGTTGTTCCATTTGAAACTGGCCTTGGGGATATTTTGGGCTCCCATGCTGGCTGTTTCTGCATCGTACTTAGAAGCAGATTGTAACAATGTAACATCGAACTTGTGATCGTCGATGGTTTTGTTATACGTGACGATGTTATCCAATACCCAGGAGAATCTTCTGTCGTAATTCCAGGAAGCGTAGCTTGTTCCACCCTGGCGTACAGCCGATGTTTTGTCGATGTAAATACCACGGCGATAATAGCGGAAGTCGGGTCCGAAATTGCTCTTGAAGCTTAATCCTTCAAGAGGTTCCCATATTTTACCCAAATCGATGTTGGCATAGAAACTACCCAGTGCACGCAATGTTTGTCTCTGCTCGTCCGATTTTTTCCATTCATCGATCACGGTATAGACTCCGTTCATATTGGTGGGAGTCAATATGATATCGCCATTGGCATCATAAGGCTGCGCTATGCTTAATATCTGTTTTGCAGCAGCATAAATTTCAGTCGGCCCTGAACTGGAAGATTGTCCGGTACGGGAATAGCCATAACTTTGGTTGCTCCAGGAGGTGTTGATGGATCCACCCAGACTAAACCAGTCTGTCGGCTTAATTTCGGTGGACATCGATGCATTGTAGCGATTGAATGATTGTCCCTTTTGGGTTCCTTCGTTGTTCATATAACCCAGTGAAAAGAAGGAGGTGATTCTGTCGGTTCCTCCACTGGCACTGAGGGTGTGTTCCTGGGTAACCCCTGTCTTGGTGACCAGATCGCCCCAGTCGGTGTTGATTACCTTTGATCCGTCCCAGCTATTGCCTGCCCAGCCTCGCATTACGTTGTTATAGGAGGTTTCGTCGAGTGCACTAAAGAAGGTCTCATCCTGGGTCTTTGAAGCCTGATTTCCGGGTGTATAGGCTGTGGGGTTCGCGTTATAATGAGCCCATCTGCGCCAGGTAATGTAATCGCTGGCGTTCATGCCAGGCGATAAATCGTGGATATTCTCAAAAGTAAATGTCCCCGAATAGTTCAGACTCAAAGAGCCTGCTTTACCCCGTTTGGTGGTTACCAGGATAACACCGTTGGCACCACGTGATCCGTAAACAGCGGTGGACGACGCATCTTTTAATACGTTGATGCTTTCAATATCGCGGGGATTGATGCTTTCAATGCCACCTGAGCTAAGTACGACTCCGTCAACCACATAAAGCGGTGCGTTGGTTGCGCTCAGCGAGCGGTTACCACGAACGCGAATCGATCCCAACTCTCCAGGTCTTTGTGAGGAGGTGATATCAACACCGGCCACTTTACCCTGCAACGCCTCAAAAGCGTTGGTAACCGGTTTCGTAGTCAACTCCTCAGCCGAGACGACGGCCACAGCCCCTGTAACGTCACTTTTGCGCATCGTACCATATCCAACCACGACCACTTCTTCAAGTAATTCCGTGTCCTCTTCGAGAATTACATTGATAATGGTTCTTCCATTCACCGATATTGTTTGGGTGCGCATACCCACGTAAGATACTTCCAAAATAGCACTGGAAGAGACATTGGGAAAAGTGAAGTTGCCATCCACATCGGTCACGGTACCAATACTGGTTCCTTTTATCTGCACGGTGGCGCCCACCAGCGATTCTCCGGAGCCGTCGGTCACATTACCTCTTACGGTAACATTCTGGGCAAAGGCTGCCAAGGAAAATAAAGTCACTAATGTGAACAAAATTCCTTTTTTTAGGTTTTAAATTTTACTTTTCATCTCATCTCTCATTTGTTTAGATTAATATTAATTTGGCATTATAATTATACTGTATACGTACACAGTGTTAAGTTTAAAAAAGATTACAATTAAAAACGTAACAAAGGTAAAGGTTGGTTGTATGCATTTACTGCAAAAAATGATTTTATAGCTGTGATAAATGATATTTCATGTTAAAAAAATCATACTGTTTTTTTTACTAATTTTGCAGCCATGAAAGTCGTTATCTCCCCTTCTTCCATGCCATCGTTTAATCTGGCGGCAGAGGAATATCTTTTCTCCAGAAAAGGAGAAGATTTTTTGTTGCTCTACGTCAATGAACCGAGTGTGATTATCGGATCGAACCAGGCGGTGAGGAACGAGGTTGACCAGGATTTTTGTATTGAACACAATATCCGGATCATCCGTCGATTGTCAGGCGGTGGTGCGGTGTATCACGACAGGGGCAACCTGAATTACGCGTTTATTGAGGATAGCACAGGTGCGCCATTAAGTGCCCGTTTTCTGGATCCTGTGGTGACTGTGCTTCATGAATCGGGTATTCCCGTGGAGGTGGGGAAAAGAAAAGATCTCTGGCTTAATGGATACAAGATTTCGGGTACCGCCTCCCATGTTTCCAGAGGGAGGGAGCTGCATCACGGCACCTTGTTGTATGATACCGATTTGGAGATGCTGAAGAGAGCGCTGACTCCCGAAAACGGGCGTCCAATTAAAAAAGCCACTCCTTCGGTGCCCAGCCCGGTGCGGAATATCCGTTCATATCTGGCGGAGAAAGAGGGAACGACTGCCAACATGACTTCTTTTTTTGATATGCTTTCCGGGAAGTTGCTCACCCTTTATGGGCTTGATAAAATGACCGACCTTCAAACTGAAGAGATGGCTCAAATTGAGGAACTCCAAAGAAGCAAATATACACAGCGCGACTGGAATTACCGGATGTAAAGTCTCCCTTGCCAGGTCTCCTTTTCCCGGAAACGTTTCAGTATCTTTTCCCGCACTTCGTAGTTCTTCAGGCCCCAGTCCGGTGCGATCAGTAGTTTCGAGGGCGACTGTGAGGTAAACCGTTCAATGTAGATATCGGAACGAAGTCGCTCTGCAAAACGAACGCAGAGATCGACATACTCCTCTAGCGAAAACAGACTGAACGACTCGGGCAGCAGTTTGTATTCCCTTGCCATGGCGGTGTACCGGATAATTTGTAGCTGATGCAGTTTGAGTGTAGTGAGCGGTAGTTCGGAGAGCCTCTCGGCATGGTGCAGGATGTCTTCTTCGGTTTCTCCGGGAAGCCCCAGAATCATATGGGCTCCAGTCGGAATATTCCTTTCTGCCGTTTTGCGGATCATCTCGGCCGATTCTTCGTAGGTGTGTTGGCGGTTGACCCTTTCCAGTGTTTTATTTAAAGTAGACTCCACGCCATACTCCACCAACACGAATGTTTTCTTGCTGAGCGCTTCGAAGTAATCGAGCAACGCCTCGGGCATACAGTCGGGACGGGTACCCACGATCAGTCCCACCACACCGGGATGAGCCAGTGCCTCCTCATATTTGTCGGTCAGTGAGGCTATGCTGTCGTAGGTGTTGGTATAGGATTGAAAATAAGCCAGGTATTTTATCTCCGGATATTTTCGGGAGAAGAAATGAATGCCATCGGCCATTTGTTCGGTAATGGTCTTGGTCGGCTTGCCATAGCCGGGGCTAAAGCTCTGGTTGTTGCAGTAGGTACATCCGCCGAGTCCCTTGCTGCCATCGCGGTTGGGGCAGGTGAAGCCTGCATTGATGGAGATCTTCTGTACTTTATAGGGAAATCGTGCCGAAAGATATTCGGAGAAATCACGATATGGCTTGTCATTTAAAAACACCTGCTCTGATTTTTAGGATACAAAGATAATGAAAAATAGGAAACGGGAACGTGACATCATGCCACATTCCCGTCCTAGTGAATATATTAAAAAGTAAAGTTCTTTGTTCTCGATGTTTTCCCCGCCACCTTTTTGCAAGATTTACTTCGTGGGAGCATAGGTATTTAGTGAGACCATGATGTTACCGGGATTTTTTATGAAACTGACTTTAGATATGCCTTTGTCACTTTTTCTTTCATAGGTTTCCACTCGGTTTTTCCCGTTTCTAACGATCGAAACCTGTTCATACTTGTCAGCCTGGAGCGCATTTTTGACTTCCTGCGTAAAGCTTTCGTCCAACGATTTGTCGGTTGAATTCAATGTGATCATCTGGCGCCCCGTACTTGTGTGGGATTTGTCGATTCCCCAGGTCTCCACGTTGCCCAAATCGGTCAATCTATCCATCATACTGGTTTTCTTCTGGTACACATAATTGAAACGCTCATCCTCCATATACTTGTCGAACAACTTTTCCAGCTGTTGCGCCGATAAGGTAGTGACAAAAGCGAGCGCCATGAGCATAATTGAGATAATTTTTTTCATTTTTACAGGGTTTATAAGTTATTGATTCAGAGATTTTATATAATACACATTTTGTGATAAATCATCAAATATCTTATCGGCATCCATTTCTCTTTGTATCGTATTTGCTTCAACAAAAGGTTCGCAACTGGTACGGATGATTTCATCGGCTTGCGTAAACATTTGATCGGCATATTTTTGTGCTTTCTCTGGATTCTTTACTACTCTTCCGTTGATGAAAACCTGGTAATCATCTGCGGAGGCATTGTTTTTGTTGAAGGGAAAGAACATTACAAGCAGTATAATCGCAGCAATACTTGCTGCTGAAATCCACAATTTTCGAAATGAGAACAGATTTTGATTGTTCCTCTCGGCCGGAATGATAAAAGTGGGAGCAGTGATTTGTTTTTCTTTGTCGAAAGCAGCAAACATGGGTTTGTATACTTCATGTTGCGGTAAAACAGTGTTGCTGCGGAAGTATTCCCTCAACCTGTTTTCCTCTTCAGGCAATGCCCTTCCTTCGAAATAGTTGTTGAGTATGTTATCGATATTGTTCATAAAGTATGTTCTCCTTTTGTTGATGGGCAAGAATCATTTGGCGAATTTTTTTTCTGGCTCGTGACAGATTTACTGTAACGGCGTTTTCTGTGATCGACATCAATACGGCAATTTCCGTGATCTCCATCTCTTCCACATCTTTCATCCGGATAATGGTTCGCTGCATTTCAGGAAGCAAGTCAATCATCCTGTTGATGGTGTTTACTGTGTCGGCCTCTTCCGTAAGCTGGTGTGGACCGGGTGCAGGGTAGGCTGCGTGAGGGGAAAGTTCTCCGTTTGTTGGCTGCTTGCGAAGCATATCCAGACAGAGGTTGCGCATCGATGTGAGCAAAAAAGCCTGTCGGTTTTCAATTACTTCCAGCTGTCTGCGTTTTTCCCACATACGCATCATCAACTCCTGAAACGCATCCTGAGAGAGACTTTTGTCTTTCAATACCGAAAGTGCCATGCGATATAGCTTATCGGAATAGCAGAGGATCTGATCTTGAAATTGCTGGGCGTTCATATGTGTATATAGACGTGGAATTGGGAAAATTCTTACATCGGCAGGTGGATTTTTTACAAAGGTAACATAAAAAACCCGGGGCATCACATCATGTGATACCCCGGGTAAAACGTATAATATAAAAAGATTATGCTTCTTTTTCAGCGTCAGTTTCGGCGTCCTGTTTCACTTCTGCTTCCGGTGTTTCAGCAACTTCTGATTCTGGAGCTTCGGCGGTTTTGGCTTCCTTTACTTCCTCAGCCTTGGGGGCCTCTTCCTTTTTCACTTCAGCTTTTGCTTCTGCTTCCGCCTTAGCTTCTGCTTTTGCTTCCGCTTTTGCTTCCGCTTTTGCAGCTTCTTTCTTGAAAGCTTCTACCTTCTGGTTGTCGAGTTTCTCCTTCAGTGCAGCCAGTTCTTCGATGTCACCCAACGTAGTTTTTTCCATTACCGGAATAGCTGTTGTGGGAACGTCGTTTCCACCTTCTTTCTTACCACCGCGTTTTCCTCTTCTTCTGGAGTCGTCGCCGGAGATATCTTCGTGGATGCGGCTGTGAGAAACAATGATGCGTTTGGCATCTTTGTTGAACTCAATCACCTTGAATTCGAGCTTTTCGTCTACCTGAGCTTGTGAGTTGTCTTCTTTTACCAGGTGTTTGGGAGTAGCAAATCCTTCCACACCATAGGGCAGAGAGATCACAGCACCCTTGTCGAGGAGTTCCACAATGGTTCCTTCGTGAACAGAACCTACGGTGAAGATGGTTTCGAATACATCCCACGGGTTTTCTTCCAGTTGCTTGTGACCCAGGCTTAGGCGACGATTTTCTTTGTCGATATCGAGAACCTGCACTTCGATGGGAGCACCAATCTCGGTTACTTCACTCGGGTGTTTGATTTTCTTCGTCCATGAGAGGTCGGAGATGTGGATCAGGCCTTCAACGCCTTCTTCAATTTCTACAAAAGCACCAAAGTTGGTGAAGTTGCGTACCGTAGCAGTATGGGTACTGCTTACCGGGTATTTGATCTCAATGCTTTCCCATGGATCGGGCTTGAGTTGTTTTACACCAAGTGACATTTTGCGTTCGTCGCGGTCGAGGGTGAGGATCACTGCATCTACCTCTTCGCCCACGGTCATGAAGTCTTGTGCGCTGTGGAGGTGTTGTGTCCAGCTCATTTCCGATACGTGGATCAGTCCTTCCACACCCGGAGCAATCTCTACGAATGCACCATAGTCGGCAATGACAACCACTTTACCCTTCACGATGTCGCCTACTTTCAGTGTTTCACTCAAGGCATCCCATGGATGGGGTGTCAATTGTTTCAAGCCGAGAGCAATGCGTTTTTTCTCATTGTCGAAATCGAGGATGACCACATTGATCTTGTCGTCGAGCTGTACCACTTCTTCGGGGTGCTGAATGCGTCCCCATGAAAGGTCTGTAATGTGTACCAGTCCGTCTACGCCACCCAGGTCGACAAACACACCATAGGAAGTGATGTTTTTGACCACACCTTCGAGTACCTGTCCTTTTTCGAGTTTCGAGATAATTTCTTTCTTCTGTTGTTCCAGTTCTTCCTCAATGAGTGCTTTGTGTGAAACAACCACGTTCTTGTATTCAGGGTTGATTTTTACTACCTTGAATTCCATTGTCTTGTCAACAAACAAATCGTAATCGCGGATCGGCTTCACGTCGATCTGTGATCCGGGGAGGAATGCTTCGATACCGAACACATCCACAATCATACCGCCTTTTGTACGGCATTTGATGTAACCCTTGATGATTTCGTTGTTTTCCAGCGCGGCATTGACACGATCCCACGAGCGGGATGCACGGGCTTTCTTGTGGGAGAGGAGCAATTGTCCTTTTTTGTCTTCCTGGCTCTCGATGTAAACTTCTACTTCATCGCCCACTTTCAGGTCTGGGTTGTAGCGGAACTCGTTCATCGATACCACGCCATCGGACTTGTACCCGATGTTTACAACCACTTCGCGTTTGTTCATGGAGGTTACCGTACCTGTTACAACCTCTTTGTCGTTGATCTTGCTCAACGTGTTGTCGTAGCTTTCGGTAAGTTTATCTCTGTTTTCTTTGCTGTAGGCATCTCCTTCAGCGTACGCAGCCCAATCGAAATTTTCTACCGGAGCTACATTTTTCAGGTTTTCAGTCATTTGTAATAAAATAAATTACTTTAAATAGTGAGACATTATGTTGCTTAAAAAAGTGGTGCAAAGATAATTGGTTTTTTATTAATAACCAACTATTTGCACCCTGTTTTTTACTAAAAATATATCTAAAGACAGTGGACTTTTTTATAAAAGCAGCCCCTGCTGTACTTCGCGACGAGTAGCGAGACCTGCAATTTCTTCTACCAACCTCAGTGCAAAATCGAATACCAGGCCGGGTCCTTTTCCGGTGGTTATGTTTCCGTCGATCACCACATTTTCTCCGGTGACCTGTGCACCAATCAGTTCAGGTTCAAAACCAGGGTAGCAGGTGCCCCGTTTACCTTCCAGCAAGCGCAATCCCCCCAATACCATGGGGGCGGCGCAGATGGCAGCAATCAGCTTGCCTTGTTCATTGAAGTCGAGAAGGAGTTTTTTTACCCCGTTGTGTTCGTTCAGATGCTTTGCTCCGGGCATTCCTCCCGGAAGCACCAATACCTCCACAGCAGAAAAATCTGCCTCATGGAAGGTGGCGTCGGCTATAACCGGTATGTTATGTGCACCGGTTACCGTTCGTTCCTCTGTAATGGAGACGGTTTCCACCGGTATATGCGCTCTCCGTAAAATATCCAGTGTGCCGAGCGCTTCAATTTCTTCAAATCCGTTTGCTAAAAACAGGACTACTTTTTTCATAATTACGCTGTTTAAAAATCCGGACATGCCGGACAGGGTTTTAAAATGTGGCTGGACGAATCACATCTATTGTGTGTGTGGTACAGAAATAGTTGTGATCAGTTTAGGTTGAAGCGATACGTGATGGTTCCCTGCTGGTTATTGGGTGAAGTGATCGCATTGAATTTCGTGTTACGCGCTGCACGCAATGCTTCGTTTCGAAGCGCCGTGTTGGGCGTATTTGTGCCCCTCCCGATTTCTGTATTGATCACATTTCCATTTGGATCTACAGTGATATTAACAACTACAGTGCCATAATCGTTTACGTTGTAACGGGGTTGCACCAATCCTCCGCTGCCCAGGCTGCGTCCACCCAGGTCGTAGGAACCAATACCACCCGTGCCGGTGGGTGATCCCTGTGCAGCATTTCCCGTGGAAACACCCTGTGTGCCGCTGCCTTCGGTGTTGCCCCGGCTGCCGGCGCTCTCTCCAAAAAGACCCGACATCTGCTGGTTGATCTCCCGACGGCGTGCTTCTTCTGCTCTTCTAATCCGTTCTGCCTCTTCTTGCTTCCTGCGTTCTTCCGCCAGCAGAGCCTGACGGCGTGCTTCTTCGCGTTGTGCTTCCACATCGATGGTGGGTTCGGTGGTTTGGGTGATCATCGGCTCATTGGGCCTGTATTCAGGCACAACCGGCGTTTGTGACGGAGTAGGCGTTACTTCGGCCATTGGCGCCTCCGTGACGCCGTAAGCGTCTTCCGTAGCTCCAAACATGACCGGAATCCCTTCCAGTTCCTGTGGCGGTATGTGATGGGTGAAGTAAGTAAATAGAAGGAGGAGCAGGAGCAACACCGCAAAGATTGTTGTTCCCACAAAGCCAGCTATTTTTTCCCTCGTTATCTCCATACCTTGTTTAATTAGGTCTGGTCATCAGTACCATTTTGAACCTGTTCTGATTGGCGATATCAAGGATGCGCACAATCTCCTTGTAGGGGACATTCTCATCGGCATAAAGGGCCACGAAAATTTCGGGATCGTTTGTGTAGGCCGATTGTAGAAATGGGGTGATCGCCTCGAAGGGAACCTGTCGTTCCGTTTCGTTGGCATTGGCTACGTAATAATTCAGGTCCTTGTCGATGGTAACCCGGGTAATGGGTTTTGCCTGTGCCTGCTGTTGCGCCCGTGGCAACAACACCTGGATGGCATTCGGTACCACAATGGTGGAGGTGATCATGAAGAAAATAAGCAACAAAAAAATCACATCCGTCATCGACGCCATGCTGAAGTTTGATTCTAACTTAAATCGCTGTTTTAATGCCATCTCTTCAATCTATAATCAACTAATCTGTATAATCTATTAATCTGCAAATCTGCTAATCATTCACACTGCCGGTTCATTCAGGATATCCATGAACTCCATAATCCGCATCTCGAGTTTGTTCACAATGCCCTTGATGCGTGTGGCAAGATAATTGTATGCGAAAAGTGCGATGATCCCCACAATAAGCCCCCCCACCGTGGTGACCAGTGCTTCGTAAATACCGGTGGAGAGAATGTTAACATCTACATTTGCGCCGGCGCTCGCCATATCCATGAAGGCCTTTACCATACCGGTCACAGTACCCAGGAATCCGACCATGGGAGCTCCTGAAGCGGAAGTTGCCATCACGGGAAGTCCCTTTTCCAGTTTTGAAATCTCAATGTTTCCCTGGTTTTCAATGGCCGACATCACATCTGCCGTAGGTCTTCCCAAACGGGAGATTCCTTTTTCCACCATGCGGGCCGAGGGTGTGTCGGTATTGCGACAGAGAGCCTGGGCAGCGTCAATCTTCCCGTCGTGGATATAATCCTTGATGCGGTTCATGAAAGAGCTGTCCTCTTTGGCGGCTTTGTTGATGACCAGGGTTCTTTCTATCAACACGTAAATCGTCATCAACAGCAGAATGAGCAAGACAATCATCAACCATCCTCCCTTCAGAGCGAGGTCGAATGCGTTCATAGTCACAGATTCTGTCTCTGCAGTCGCTGCCTGCATGGTGTTGTATATTGCCTGTGCACTGTCTGTCGGCAAGATTTGTAATAGGTTCATACGATGATGTATTTTTTTCCTTGTTAGTCTATGTAATTTTCGTGTTGAGCCAACGTAAGGAGGAAATGAATTCTCCCCATGATACCGTAACAACCCGACTCAGCAATAAAGGTAGTCGTTTTTATTATGCTAAACCTGTGGCAGAGGCTCTTTTAAACAATTTTTATACGCTTTTATTGATTTTTCCAAACCCAGGTACAAGGCATCGCAAATGAGTGAATGTCCAATGGATACTTCCTTGATCCAGGGTATGTGACTAGAGAGCCATTGAAGGTTGTCGAGGTTTAAGTCGTGACCGGCATTGACTCCCAGACCCAGGTTCTTTGCCAGTGTAGCGGCCTCCAGGTATGGTTCGAGCGCTTTTTGCCGATCGACAGGGTAGAGTTCTGCGTATGGGCCTGTATAGAGTTCTATGCGGTCGGTACCAATCTGCGACGCCATACGGATCATCTCCGGATAGGGATCCACGAAGATCGAAGTACGTACACCCATCGACTGAAACTCATTGACAATATCAGTCAGGAAATCCTTATAGGTAATAGTATCCCATCCCGCATCGGAGGTGATGGCATCATGGGCATCCGGTACGAGGGTTACCTGCGTGGGTCTTATTCTCCGGATGAGTTCGATAAACTCGGGTGTAGGGTTTCCCTCGATGTTGAATTCGGTCTGAACCTTGGCCTGTAAATCAAAGACATCGCTGGTGCGAATGTGTCGTTGATCGGGACGGGGGTGTACGGTAATACCATCAGCTCCGAAGAGTTGACAATCTATTGCTACCTGCACCACATCGGGAATTTTTCCACCGCGGGCATTGCGCAGGGTCGCAATTTTATTCACATTTACGCTTAATTTCGTCATATTATTATTACAAACAATCTCTAGTAGAAGAAGAATTCGCAAATTTTTGCCATCTTTGTAAAACAGTTACAAAAGTAATACGAAATAACTGTTTTACGCCATGTCGGTCAAAGAATTTATCAATACACAGATAGAGAAGTATGCCTCACTGCTTACTAAAGAGCAGTTTACAGAGTTGACCGAAACGGAAAACTCTCTGCTTATTCTGGAAATCCCTGTGAAAGATTATACCCTTACAGAGGTGGCAAGGATTGTGGAAAGCAACAATGCACATGTGATTTCTCTCGCGGTGATGCCCATATCGGGCGGAGCCGACTTGCTGATATCGCTGAAGCTCGATATACACGATCTCACACCAGTGTTACGGAGTTTTGAGCGTTTCAATTACCGGGTGGTTTACTATTTTATGCGGGAAGGGGAGGTGACCAATACCCAGAAAGAGCGGCTCGACGAATTGATGTATTATCTGGAGATGTAATCTGCTCTGGATGGGAGTGAAATAACAAGTAGAAGAAAGATAGATGAAATTTGCATTATTCGGGAGCATGTTCCCCGACAGAACCGCCAAAGCGGAAGAACAGATATTTGGGGTTTGTGATGCGATCATACGGCACGGGGGAGAGTTGATCTTGCCCGAAAACTTTTTTCTTTCATTGCCGGGGCATATACAACAGAAAGTAGGTCCTCTCTGTGAACTGGCAGAGACGCTGCCTCAGGTAGACATGGTTGTGAGCGTGGGCGGTGACGGAACTTTTTTACGAACGGCGACCACCGTGGGCGATTCAGGTATTCCTGTTCTGGGTATCAATACGGGGCGACTGGGCTTTTTAGCTGCGATCAACTACTCCGATGTGGAAGAAACCCTGCAGGAAGTAATGAATAATTCCTATAATGTGCAGGAACGCACCTTGCTGAAAATGTCCACCGATGAGGCTTTTCCCCCTGAGTATTTCAACAACCATGCACTGAATGAAGTGGCTCTTCTGAAGCAGGACACTGCTTCCATGCTTTCCATTCATGCATATATCAACAACGATTACCTGACATCATATCAGGCCGACGGACTGATTATCTCAACTCCTACCGGTTCTACCGCTTATTCACTGAGCATAGGAGGTTCCATTTTGTCACCTACCATCCCCAGTATCATCCTTTCGCCCATTGCACCCCATAACCTCACCTCGCGTTCGCTGGTGGTGGACGATAACAGCATCATCTCACTGAAGGTGGAAAGCCGCAGCCACATGTTCCTGGTGTCAGTCGATGGTCAGTCGCGTGCGCTCGATGAAACCGTCAACATCCAAGTCCGGAAAGACGATTATACATTGCGTGTGGTAAAGAGGTTGGGCCATACATTCTATCAAACTCTCCGAGATAAGTTGATGTGGGGAGCAGATGTACGAAAAAAATAAGAGGTGAAGGAACTATAGTCCTTTCACCTCTTACGTTACAAGCTGTATCCTCGGTTTATTCTCTATCCTCGGGCTCTGTATTTACTTTATCCTCCTTATAGGGAAGATATTTGTCGAGAGCAATAATCATCAAGTAGAAGATTGCCATGAAAATAAAAATTCCGACAATTCCGATTACTGCAATGAACAAGGCTGTTTCTACTGATGGTGTCATATCTTTTTTGTTTTAAGCGAGTAAAGGAACCAATGTGAGTATAATACCTCCAGCAACCACAGAGCCTATTTGGCCGCCCACATTTGCACTGATGGCCGGCATAAGCAAGTAGTTGTAAGGGTCTTCTTTTTGGCCCATTTGATGAATGACTCGTGCCGACATGGGGAAAGCAGATATACCACATGCCCCCACCATCGGGTTGATTTTGTTACCCTCTTTGCGAAAAATGTTCAAAAATTTGGCAAAGATGACGCCACCAAATGTATCAAATACAAAAGCGAAGAGTCCCAATGCAATGATAAACAACGTGTCGAGACGAATAAAACGTTCGGCAGTCATGGTACTTGCAATGGTAATTCCAAGGAGGATGGTTACCAGGCTCGACAATTCATTCTGTGCCGAAAGTGACAGTTTATTCAGTACACCGCACTCACGTATGAGGTTACCAAACATCAGGAATCCGATTAGAGCAAGGGACGAGGGCGCAATGATGCCTGCTGCAATCGTGATGACAATAGGAAAAGCAATTAAAGCCTTTTTTGAGATCTTCTTGTTGTTGTTGCCAGTCATCCTGATCAGCCTCTCTTTACGAGTAGTGAGTAGCTTGATTACCGGTGGCTGAATAATGGGTACAAGCGCCATGTAGGAGTATGCTGCCACAGAGATGGGCCCCAGCAGGTTAGGAGCAAACCGTGATGCGACCACAATTGAGGTGGGGCCGTCAGCTGCACCGATGATACCGATGGAGGCTGCTTCACGGATGTCATAACCCATCAGGGCCGCCAGCAGCATGGTCAGAAAGATACCGAACTGTGCCGCAGCACCAAACAACAACAGCGATGGATTGCGAAACAGCGGGGTAAAATCGATCATGGCTCCAATGGCAATAAAGATAAGCAATGGAAAAATCTCGGTTGCTATACCCGCCTCAAAAAAGACATTCAGTACACCCTCCACGGCCTTTCCTGTAGCAGGATCGATCTGCGTTAGAGCAGATGAGAGGGGAATATTCACCAGAATGGCGCCAAACCCCATTGGTAACAGCAATGTTGGTTCATAGTTCTTGACGATAGCAAGGTAAATGAGGATTAATCCAACCGCTATCATCACCAAGTGTTGCCATGTCAT
>CAZRRC010000041.1:0-22417 GCA_964602395.1 uncultured Proteiniphilum sp.
AAACACAGGTTCCATGCGAAGTGATCCGAATGCGATATGTGATGCACTGATACATACTGGTACAAGCAAATTGGTGCATTCACTCTTTCTGGGAACAATAGAACGGTAACTCACGGGATAAGGAGGATAACCCCTTGCTTCCACATTCCCTTCGTTTTGCACATATCCATTCACATCCACGTATCTCTGCACATGGTGAGAGTCCATCCCATATCCAGCCATGGCAATGGGATCATCCGCGATCTCAATACCTTCACAATTCAGCTGTGTCATGACATAATCACTGATCATGCGCCTTGCTTCACGGACATATAATTGTTGCGTCCAATGGTTTTCGTTATCTGTAAATTCATCTTTGCAGACGCCCCATTCTGACACGACCTTCCTCACCTCTTCCGGTATTCGCGGGTGGTAAGCCAGTGTCCACATCAATCCCATTTGATAATTCAGATGAGCCTCAATAATCTTCTCGCGTTCTTCATAGGTTGCTTCAGGATAGGCGTAGTTCTGACCAATGAAGTCTGTAGAGAATCCTTTCTGGTTATTCGTGTCCGTTTTTCGATTCGGCATGGGTGTATTGATCCAGGGCACCAATGGATCACCATAACTATACATCTCTGATATAGGACCTTCAGCCGCTTCGTAATTTCTGAAGAGCAGCTCATAATTCAGCTCATTGTAATTGTCGGGTTTCTTAAATGGAATTCGATTATCGGGGTGGTCGGTGAGTGTCATCCTAAAACAATAAGCCTGTATTTTATCATCACCTTCCCCATCAACCCCAGGCCGTTCGGATGAGATGTAAGGGAGCAGGCCACTGGCGGGATCTCCCTTGACTACATATGGATCAACCTTGTTTATAAAGTTGTGATGCAAGGCATTGTGAGAGACCCTCTTTTTAATTGTCGTGTTAATTTTGTCCAATTGTACGCCGTTAAGGGTTTCGCCATATAATTTATTGGATTCTCTCCCTATGGTATAACTGACTCCTGAGGCAGCCATGAGATCGCCCTCGTAGGTGGCATCAATGAACATCTTTCCCTTGTAGATTTCACCTGACTCCATTTTTAATTGAGTGATGCGACCGTTATCTTTCATCACTCCCCCATCTCGGAGCAAACGCTTATTGTACACCAAGTCGATCTGTTCCTTGGCTATCATTTCTCTATAGACATTCAATGCAACGGATGGCTCAAATGTCCACATGGCATCTTCTCCTTCAATATTCCTTGATTCCCGGTAGTCTGCCTTATCTTGCCATTTCCAGTTCTTTGGCTGATCGTAATATTTCTTGATAAGTTGGTAAAATTCTTTGGAAATGCCTCCGATCGCAATCTTGCTTCCAATATCGGTTGCTCCCAATCCACCCGTGGTAAGGCCTCCAATCCGATGAGAGGGTTCAATCAACAAAACTGTTTTGTGCATGCGGGAGCATTGTATAGCAGCTGAAATTCCCGCGGAAGTAGCCCCATAGACGACTACATCATATTCTTTGGATAACATCTTTGCATTGATGACAAAAACAAAGAGAAACAGAAAGAGAAAGGATAGTATATTTCTTTTCATTATATTCAGTTTAATTCGTATAATCATAATTGGCAATTCACATTATTCTTCCTCGATCATCCACCGACATGCATCGAACACATCTTGCAATGAGTCGTCGGCAGTTTGATCCCAGAAACTGGCATCTTGTGCCACCAGGGACTGTGTGGCCACGATCCAGGACTGAATCCATCCGGCCAGCGTACACCAGGCACCCCACCCTGCATCAGCATTTGATGCCCAATAATCCCAACGACCATAGTCAAAAGCTCTGAACCAAGCTCCTTCAAGATCGGGATGGACATCGCTTCGTACCTGAATCCGTATCAAGAACTCTGACAGCTTCACCGTAGCCGATTGATAACGGGGAATGCCAGATGATTTTGCAGCTTCATTCAAAGCAAAGAAAGCGAAATTATTGGTGTAGAGCATGTCTGCTACCTTGTCGCCATTGTGAAAGATCAAGGGAGCCTCTGTCTTCCCGTAATCGGCATTCGAACCAGAACGACCATAGCTTCCAAGGGAAGCATCACCCAAAGCCTCCATGAGTGCGCCGTTCGGTTGTTGGTACTCGAGTAGATCATCGGCGACCCGGGTCAACCATGTTCTGTGTTCCTCGGTATCTTCCAGCCGTAGCAACCAAGCTAGTGGAAGGATCATGCGGGCACGTTCCTGCTGGATGCCGTTGGTCCATCTCCACTTGTCGGGATAAGCCTCCATGGTCAGCCTGATTGCCATCTTGGCCTTCTCGAGCAAGGGTTGGTATCCTGTTTTGTCGTACAACCAGAGATAACAAGCCCACATCCATGATTCAAAATGGGGGTGCGGTCTTATCACGTCTTGTTGAAAATAGTATTTCCAACCTTTCTCGGAAACATTTTCCTCGCGGAGCCACTGCCCCTGGAAACCTTGTCGACTGGTGGTTCTGAAATTCGCCAGGATATTCTCTACGATTAGCTTGTCCCAACGGTCCTCTTTTAGCAGGGAGGAAGCTCCGATTGCTCCAAGTACAGCCCTTGCATTGTCGTCGGCATAAATGACGTATGGGTGGGTATAGGACCATCCCAGGAGTCCATAAGAACCTTTCTCCCGATCACTTGTCAGCGATCTGCTCTTGGAATCGGTAAACAGGAAGTCAACCAGTTTCTCCGCGGTCTTCATGGAAAGAGAGTCCTGTAAAAGGTTTCCTGCAGCTGCAAGTGCGTAGGCCGCCTCGCCCTGTACATCGGTACGGATCCAGTAACGGTACTGCTGACTTCCATCCCGGTTGATCTCGGAAGCATGTCCTTCCAGAATACCCATCGAGCCATCACCCACCGGCATTTCCTGACTGATGGGAGGTCCGAATGGAGCTTTGCCATCGCCCTGAAACAACAGCCACTCATTTTTCCATTCGGGATGAAGCAAGAGTCGTGACTTGTAAAACCATTCTGCTCCCCGTTTCACCGATTGAAGCCTCGCATCATCGTTTAGAGGTGCATATTCACTGTACGAGGGTTGAGGATCAAAAGTCCAGTGATTCAGGTGAAACGTTTCCTCTTGTAACAGCCAACCCAGGATTGACTGCCAGACAACTTGCCAGGACTGGACAGGGGCGAATCGACCTTTTGAAAAGTCTGACAGGGAACTGGTGCACACCATGATATTCTCTTCCCTGAAAAGCAATGGATAGACTTCTGTATTCTCCAGCCCGTATTCTGCCTTGTCGAATCCTGCTACCTTCGCCAACACGATCAACGGAGCAGGATGTGCCACGGGAATTAGTTGACAATCATTCATCCCCAGGATACTCATCGGGGGAAGTCCTCCACCGAAAAAAGGAGCTGTCACCACACCCCGCTCCAGGGTAGCCTGAAACACCTCTTCAGGAGCATTACCCCTTCCAGGCAATGTTTCTGGATACTCCACGTAAAGGCGGATCGATTTTTTTTGGATAATCTTGTAAATTTCTTCGCTAACTGCTGTTCTTGAAGACGGGTATCCATCTGCCACGACCAGGAGTGCACCATGATCAGGGAGACGTTTCACCTCATTTGGGCGCAAACTCTCGATGGCATTCACCTCGACCCCGTTTTCACGGAGGAGTCGGAAGAGGTCACTATCCTGTCTACCGAAGTAATACAATCCTTGAGGAGAAGAAACCCCATCGAGGCAATGAATCAGGAGGGCAAAGAACAGGAGAAAGAAATGATAACCTTTCCCCTGTAACGAAAGCAATATTTTGAATGGCAAGTCTGTCATCGGAAATGTGAATCATGTAAAGCTACAAGTAAGAACTCATCGGCGAGAATGCCACCGAACAGGTCGTGGTCGTCAATTTTGTACAGGTTCTTTACCGTGATTCCTCTTGCGAAAACAGAGCAACCTGTCTAAACCGGTCAGGTGACCGGAGGGAAAGATCATCAGCACGAAGAGGGCACCCATTTCAATCAGGTTTCTGTTAACAATCCAATAGTTTCCATCAACAAAACCGGTCATTGCAAAATCGGCAAAGGGTGGATAAGAGAGGTAGTAGAATGTCAGCAACAGCAGACCTGAAAAAGCCGATATCCGGGAACAAAAGCCAAGAAACAGGCCCAACCCTATCAGGACCAAGCCCCACATGTTCATGACATCCGTTATTTGCAGCATCGTTTCTGATGCAGCCAATGATTTAAAAAGAGGAGAAAAAGGACCAACCGAGGCCATCAGGTAACTTTTGGCCGACCAGCCAGGGGTGCTGAATTTGATTAACCCTTCATATAAAAAGTGCCAACCGATCATCACCCGTAGTATCGTCAACCCCACAGTCTGGAGAGTTGTATAGCCTGGTTTTGAGATATGATTATGCTTCATCACGCTTCGTTTAATAGTTATCAGATTTGTATTTGCTACCCAATGATTGCTTTTTCGTTTACCCTATCCCATCGCACCGGCTTCTTGTGTACATAAGCCAGGTTGGCCAGGTTAAAGGTCACGGACTCCTCGAAACCCTTGTCAATGTCACAGCTGGGTTTTCCCACTCCACGAATAGCATCAATCCACTCTTTCACGTGAAGGAAAGTGACATCAAGAATCTTCCCGTCGATAAAGGTGGGACCATACCCTCCTTTGAAGTAGGTTCTTGAAGTTGCTGTCGATATCGCATCGATATCGGTATTAGGTTCATAATAATAGAGCGGCTCTTCCCCTGTCAGTTTGACATCACCAAACTTCTCGGAATAACGATCCTTGTACATTCTTATAGCACTGTCCAGGTCAAGGGTTGCTTCAGAGCCCAGGATGCGTGATTGTCGGAAATTTCCGTTCTTCAGTGTAGCATCATAGGTCATGGAGAGTTTTCTCTCTGGATAGCTGAAGATCGCGTTGAGCACATCGGGCATATCGCCATGAGTCTTGTAATAGTACTGACCGCCCAAAGCCATCACCGATTCGGGTATACCAAGGTCGAGCACCTGATTGACACAGTCGAACCAGTGCGCAAAATCGTTACCGGTAACACTTGTGCCGTACTCGCTATAGCGCTGCCAGCTAAAAAAACGTTTGCGGTCGAATTCCACCCAGGGTGCATCATGCAGGAATTCCTTCCAATTGATGTTACTCTCATTACCCAGTTTATGATCTCTCACATCGTCCCTTATCCAGGCACCATCCACCGTATTTCTGTTGGTGAATGTTTCTACTTGCGTCACGTCGCCCAGCAAACCCTTTTGGAATAGCTCTCGGCCTACCTTGTAGCTCATTTGTTGCCTGTTCTGGTGTCCTACCTGAAAAACAACATTGCTTTGCTTGATTGTATCTCTTAATGCAATGGCTGCTTCAATGGATTGAGCCATCGGTTTTTCCAGGTAAACATGTTTTCCGGCAATGGCAGCGGCAATTGCCATGGGTACATGGGTATGATCGGGCGTTGCGATCATGATTGCGTCAATATTGTCGCTTTTTACCATGTCGCGGTAGGATTGAAACACTTCCGCTGTTTTTGGTTCGTGCTTGTTACCCGGGTAGATGTTGTGGCGTGAGATATCTACCCCACGTTGCGTGTGCACATCAAAGACGTCGCAAATACCAGTTACCTCAACATTCAAATCTTCCTGTGCCATCTGGTTGAGCAGCCAGGTTGAAGGTTCGCCATTCTTGGTGTGTTGTTCGATCACGTCGGAGTGAAAATAACCGAACTTCTGCAGAAGCGCCTGTCCTCTCCAACCACATCCTACCAGCCCGATTCGAATTCTTTTGCCCTTTATTCCAGTGGGGGGCGTCAGCTTCTCAAGGGGAGCTTCCAGCCTGTCAATCTTTAGTCGCTTGTAGTAATCAATCGTCTTCTTATCGACCTGTTTCAAAATATTCCCTTTCGCCCCGATGGCGAAGTAACCCAGCACCGGTACTGCGACCAACCCCTTTATAAAATCCCGTCTTTGCAATTTCATAGGTCTATTCAACTAATCAAATGAAAATTATTAACATCTATTCCGAAAAAAGAATAATAAAGTTGGGAGAATGATTTCTCCCAACTTTATTATTTCTAATTCCTGTTTATTTGGTTGATTCCCAACCTGGGTTCTGAATTAACGCTGGATTCAACACCAACTCTGAAATGGGAATTGAATTGAGATAATCTCTACCCAGCACAAAACCATATCCATTGGGTAATCCTTTCTGGAAAGGATCAAGGAATCCTTCTGCATCAACCGGATAAGGATTTTTCGTTACCTGAGAAGCCTTGAAACCCTTCGGTCTTTTGCCTACGATCAGCTCATCGGCCGCTGCCCAACGGGCGATGTCTTCCCAGCGGAATCCTTCGCAAGCCAACTCCACGCGTCTTTCCCTTCTGATCTCGTTAATAATGGGTGAGAGCGTCGGGAAATCCCATTTTGGATCAGGTGTAATATTATCTAGTTTCAAATCGGGCATACCAACTCTTCTCCTCAGCTTGTTGATAGAGAGATCCAGGTCGGCTTGGGTAATGGAGCCCAACTCAGCTTTTGCCTCTGCATAGTTCAATAATGCTTCGCCGAAACGGTAAATCATGCCTGGAGATTCTTCGTACTGTTGCACGTGAAAATTCACGTCAGGATTATACCCTTTGATGTTGATATAACCTGCCGGTGAATTGTGATACGCATCTGTGTTCAGTTTGTTATAGACTGCCCCCCAGTAAACGATAGAACCATCCTTATTAATCTTTTGAATCCCGTCATGGGGAGCCACATTCTGAAAGAAACGGGGATCCCTGTTTTTCATCTCTTTGACCAGTGTTTCATATCCTTCGAAGAGAGGACTCACGCTGATGGGCTTACCATCGATGCAGAGGTATGAATCTGCCAGTTGCTTGGTGATGGAGTTGTTGTTGGGAAATTCCATGCGATGATTCCTGTCGTTTTGGAATGCTGCTTCCCCTCTCGAGAGATCGTTGTTGTATTCGCGCCAGAACATCACTTCCGAGTTATTCGACCAGTCCTGCATGGCAAATAGCTCCCTGTAATCATTCATCGGATCACCTGTCGTATACACATTATAGGGTCCTTCTTCGATCAACTCAAGCGCGGCAGCAGCAGCCTTTTGAAGGTACTTGTTCGGATTAGAACCGCTCACGCCGAATGGTGTCCCTGCATGATACTTCTGCCAGGTGCCTTCAAACAGTGCGATACGGCTTTGAATCAGCAGCGCCATCCACCGGTTGACACGTCCCTGTCCTTTTGTCTTATCGGCTGTCAGATACAGGGCAGCTGAGTCGAGAGACTGAATGATATTGGTGGCTACCAGGTCACGTGAGTCCCGGGGATTATACAACTCGGGAGAATCGGTGTTCAGCTCGTGTGTGATCCACTGCATGTCTCCATAGGTCTGCAGCATCGAATAATAAGAGAGTGCCCTGAAAAAATAAGCCTCCCCAAGATATTGCTGGTATTCCTTGAGTGCATATTTCTCTTCTACCTTTTTGTAGTGATCGAAGAAATAATTGACACGTCTGATCCAGCCAAAGCCGATACTTCCACTTGTGGCTACCACCCGGGTGCCCTGAAGGCGAGTGTCGATATTGGTTCCTACCTGGTTGTCACTGTCAAAATCGGCACCATGGTTCGGGTATTTGGCAAAAAAAGCAGTGCCATAAAAACTGTTCATATAAGTCTTCAGATCCTGGGGAGAGGAAAAATAGGTCATATCCGAGATGGCATCTTGCGGGTAACGATTAAGGAAATCCTCGTTACAGGAAACCAATGTCAATATGAACAACAGACTGAAATATAGATTTATCCTTTTCATAATACTTTGCATGTTTTAATTAGAAAGTCAGATTTACACCGAGTGATAGGACTCTTGAGAGTGGGTAGATACGTCCTGCTTGGTACCCACCATTGGCGGGGTCTGACGTGATGGTTGTTTCCGGGTCAAAGGTACCGGGCAATTTGGTCAGTGTCAACAGGTTTTCACCAGAGAAATAAATACGTGCGCGCTGCAGGTGTACAATTTGCGAGATGTGCGAGGGCAACGTGTAACCAAGCTGAACGGATTTCAGTCGAATGTAGGCACCATTAAGCAAGAACCGGGTTTGCACCTGCCTATTCTTGTTGGTCTCGTTCGAGAAGTAAGGTTTCCCAAAATAGGAATCGGTGTTGGGGCCTAACAGATTAGTTTCATCAGCCGGCCTCCAGTAATCCAGGATAGGTGAATCCTTCAATACAGTAGAGCTGCCGTAACCATTGAGCATACCCCAGAATACCTGTAGATTAGCGTTCGGGTAGTAGTCTCTCTTGCCAATGCCCTGCCAAAACATGTTGAAATCAAAATTTTTCCAGTCAATGCCACCTGAGATGCTGAAATTATAACGGGGGGTGGTGTTTCCAATCACCCGCAAGTCGCCATGATCGCTCAAGGTTCTTGTTCCATCATTCACTTTCCCGTCATCAGTCAGATCTTTGTACTTGATGTCGCCGGGTCCCCACTTGGCATAAAACTTGGATTGGTCAGGCATCTCTTCTCCTACTTCCTGTATGATACCATCGGTGGTATAGCCCCAGATTTCACCCACTTCTTTTCCTTCATACCAGGTATCAATGATCTCTTTCTCGTTATAATATTTCAGGATATGTGCACGTGAATCACCGATGCTCACTTTCGCGTTGTAAGAAAAATCGGAAGAGATCTGGTCTCTCCATGAAATCACCAGCTCGAAACCTTTGTTGGATAGTTCTGCGTTGTTTCGCTGTGGTGCACTCACACCCAACGGGTAAGGTAATGTTTCGGAGGGACCCAACATATCGGTGGTGATGCGCTCGTACATATCGAACACCACCTGCAGTCTGTTGTTGATGAAACCTGCATCGAAGCCGATATTTGATGTAGTGATAGTTTCCCAGGTGAGGTCTCGGCTTACCAGTCCCGGAGGAGTCACGTACTGCGGCCTTGAACCGTCAATGATCCAGTCGAGCTCTGCGCCAAGCCCCATGGTGGTGAGGTAAGAGTAGAGACCTACATTCTGATTCCCCAGGGAGCCGTAAGATCCCCTGATCTTGAAGCTGTTCACGATTGGCTCTATGGGAGCCCAGAAATCTTCCTTGGAGATGAAATAGCCAGCAGAAGCCGATGGGAAGAATCCCCACCGCGTGTCGGGAGAAAAACGAGAGGAGCCATTGTATCTGGCACTCAATTCAAAGAGATACTTCTCCTTGTAGTTGTAATTCAATCGACCGAAGACTCCCTGCGTGGCCCAGTGGTTCATCGCATCGGTAACTGTTTTTTCGCCCAGTGCGGTCTTCAGTGAAGGCACTTCATCGGTAATCAGCCCAATCCCGGTAGCAGAAATGGAGGAGTAATTCCTGTCTTCCTGCTCATAACCGATCAAACTGTTGAAGTAATGATCTCCCCAATTGGCCTGATAAGAGGAAATGAGGTTCATCAGGGTATAAGCGGTGGTGTTGTAACCCACTGCCCAGCTGGAGGTTGGTTTACCTATATTTCCGAAGGTTCCGTTACCGAGCTCTACCATAACCGGTTTCGGATGCGAAAAGCTGCGTGCATTGATGGCATTGTGGTTATAGGAGAAGCTGGTCACCCACCCTTTGATAGGCTCCAGATCGACACCAAAGTTAGCGGAAAAGTCGGTCGACTGCCACTTGTCCCTACCGGAATCCTGCTGCCAGCGTAGCAGTGGGCTCTGAATGGAGCCGTTGATATTGTACTTAGGCATCATGGGTGCAAAGGTCAAAATTTCCCCCAACATATGTTCGCGTCCTACGGTTGTCTGTCCCACTGGATAATCGGACATTCCTTTTGCATATTTGATACCGGTTCTTACTTTCAACCAATCTGTGATTTGGGAATTCAGGTTGGAGAGAAAATTGACACGCCTGTAGTTGTCATATGCATATCGATAGATTCCATCCTGGCTCACAAAACCACCGGAAAGATAGTAGTTGGTTTTCGCTGTTCCACCAGATAGGTTCACATGATGCTTTTGGTTAAAAGAATTATCCGCGATCAGCTCTTTCGGCCAGTTGTAGTTGGCGTTACCAATACGCCTGCCGGCAAAGACATTGGTCACCGGGTTCTCTGGATCGTACTCATAAGGGAAGGTCCCATTCATGTATCCCTTTATCCTTTCCATTTGTTCATCACTGTAAACCGGTGCTGCTACACCTGCATTGGCATTTGCCTGATTGTAGGCGGTAGCCCAGGTTAGTGCATCCACAAAATCGGGGACACCAATTGGTTTGTTCATTGAAAGATTGTTGGTGTATTCAATGCTTACCTTTCCTTCTTTTCCCTTCTTGGTCGTGATCAACACCACACCAAACGGTGCTCTGGATCCATAGATAGCAGAAGCGGAAGCATCTTTCAAGACGGAAACACTCTCGATGGTTTCAGGATCGATATTGTTGATGTTTACTTCAACACCGTCGACCAAGATCAGCGGGGAAGCATTGGCACTGATGGAACCCAGTCCCCTGATGTTCCAGCTGGAAGTTGCTCCTGGCTCTCCACCTCGCATACCCATGGTGATGTTGAGGTTGGGTGATGCACCCTTGATCAGGTCGCTGACAAGAACAGCTGATCTGTTTTGGATGGCATCTCCTGAGATCGCATCAACTGATCCGGTGAGGGTCACCTTCTTCTGTGTCCCGTACCCAACAACAACCAATTCATCCAACTCACTGGATGACTCCTGCATAACGATGTTTAATTGCGATTTACCGGCAATTTCCATTAGTAGGGTTTGGTACCCAATGTAAGTAAGTTTCAGCCTTGCATTACCATCTGATACTACAAGGGTGAAATCGCCATTGATGTCGGTAACTGTACCATTGAGGGTACCATCTTCCAACACATTGACCCCAATTAAGGGTATACCGTTTGTGTCTGACACTTTTCCCTTGACATTGACACCCTGGGAAAATGCATTCCATGACAACAACGTTACCAGCATGCAAAAGATGGTTCTTTTAAAATGCCCGTTCTTTTGAATAATTCTGTTCATACAAAAAAGATTTAATTAATAATTGTGCATTCTGAATTTATAGTTAACTCTCATATATCCGATAAAATATTAGATTATCGTTATTGCTTTCTCCAATCGAGATACTTGTGTAAGAATGGGATCGTTTTTACTCCGTTGATGATGTGTCCTCCCTCGTGATGATCAAGATCGGTCTTCTCTCCCACTCCCTGTTCCTTGTAATGACGACGCACCTTTTCATATTCATGTTCCACCCAACCAGGAGGGGCAATGCCGTCTTTCTTTCCATGCTCTACCATGAATGGACGGGGAAAGATCAGCATATTGGCCATTTCCGCATATTCCAAGGTGTGAGCTCTGTTCCACATAGGCATCTCCGAGTCGACGTGAAACACAAAACTGGTAGGGAAATAAACTGAAGATTCCTTTCGTGCACTTTCGTTGAAATAAGCACAGTTGATACTCAACGCGTATTCTGGAACCATAGAAGCGATCAGCGATGCTGCCTGCCCCCCAATGCTCTTGCCGTAGAGGGCAACTCTACCTTCATCGACAAAAGAAAGGGTTTTCAGCCAATTAAAAAGTTGCTGATGTTGTCGGCCAACAACGGACCAAAGCGTATTCTTCGCAGGCTTGGCAATGCGATCAATCCACCTGAAACGCGTTTCACCGGTCCAGTTACCAAAAGGTGTAAAGACTACAAAGCCTTTTTCTGCCAGTCTACGCGCAATTCCATAATAACTTCCTTCTTCGTTGAGTGCGGTATAGGGATTACCTCCTCTGCCGTGTTGCATCACCACCACCGGTCTCTTCTCACCTTTCGGGATATCGTTGGGAACTGTAAGAACACCCCACATCTCCACATGTGGTAGCACATCGAGCAGCACTTCATAACAACTGTATGCTGCCTGTTTCTCCACCAGTTTGGAACGCGGGTTGAGAGACAAGAGCGAATCATGGATCCAGCCAATCATCTCTTCCCGATAGAAATTGCGCAACTCCTCCTGACTCTTCTTTCTCCATTCTTCTACAAACTCCTGCCTGACATACTCACTGTCTCTGAGCAGCAGCTGGGTATGACCCACCATTTGTTCGACCATTCGTTCCATCCTGGCACGATGATCATAGTATCTCGGTGTCGAAACAGGAATCACATCAGACAAGGGTTGAGGCTGTTCATACTTCAACATTTTCATGAATCCGTACAGCGCTCGTGGAGATCCAAAAGGAACGATTTGGGAATGTTCACCGCTGACGAGCATTCTCTTACCAATTACATTCCCGGTGAGTGAGGAAATCCGTTTAAACTCATTCTCCACCTTTTCGAACGGATGGGTCCAAAGTTCAGCGGGAGGTTCAATGGCTTTTCCATCATTTCGCTCACCGTCGTAAAGCGGCACTTCACTGTACTCGACCACCAGTGAGCGGGGAGCGATGAGGCTTGCAATCTCGGCATCCCCAAACTCGGTGAGCAACCCCCAGAGATTGCGGTAGATCGGTTCTTTCCATATTTCCTCTCTTGGGGCGAAGTACCCGCTCACCAATGTAGCGTCGATACGTGTATCAAGTGCTGCTGCATAGAGGGCGAGCAAGCCTCCTTCTCCGTAACCGGCCACCCCTACCAAACTATTTGTACCTCCAACTTGTTTGAACCAATCGACCAAGGCTTCAATCTTCTGAATCTCATAGCCGGTTACTGTACGTCCCAGTTCGTGTGATTGGGAGTATATCCATGACCGGGATGAGCGGTTGGTACCGCGCGACCACCTGTTCGAACGGTCGATCACGACCGGCACCACAACGGTGAAACCGTTCTCAGCCAGGTGACGGGCGAACTGAGAAGAGTTCTCCACCCCTTTTTCTAAACCGACAAGTGACTCTGGTAGTTGATCCGCGTCGGGTAATGCCACAACAAAACCCCTCGATTTGCCTTTTGGTTCTAACAGGAGTCCTTCCCCGAAGATTTTTGTCGGCACATCTAGCAGGGGCCACTCCTGTAAGGGTGGTCGGGGTGAAACCTCCTTCAATACCGTCCAACGAACCTCCCGCACCAGATAAGTGTCTGTTTCACCCACCTTGCTTCCTTTTATCATGGATACCGGTTCACGGAGATCGACCGCCCCCAGGATTTTTCTGAAGCGAGCTCTCTGAGGTACCACGGAACGATCATAAGCTTCAGCAGAGGTAAGATCTCGCTTCCAGTAATGCTCTCTTCTGGGCTTCAGCAATGCCAACCTCTCCTCCTGATAGAGCCGCACCCCGTCAATGATCTCTTCCCAAGCCACCTCTCTGTCCAGCAGTTTAGTGCCTGGAAGAGCAACAACGGGTATTGAAAGAGACTCACCGGTGAAGGCAAAATCGTTAAAAGGAAAGAGAAGCAGTAGGAAACTGCAGAATAAACATCTTTTTATGAGCATACTTCTTTAAATTTTCCAGGGTTCCCGGTATTCGTAGGAAAGGTAATTGTTCGCTTCACTACAGTTGGTAAAACGCTCCTTCAGTCCATCCCACTCAAGCCGTTTACGAGTTTGCATGGCAATGGTACCCAAGTGTGCTAGTGTTGTGGAACGATGTCCGATTTCAAGCGTAGCCGTAGGCTGTTCGCGCGATTTCACACAATCCAGGAAGTTGCGGATATGACTGGTGGTGCTATCCTTATAGCTGCTGCCGATTTCCGGGTTATCTTTTTTCAGATTGTATTCTTCCGCCTGCATCAACTCTTTCCATGTCTGGAACTGACCCGCTTTCGCCGGTACAATCTTATAGTCGTTCTCACCTGTGTAAAGCGTTCCTTTGGTACCTCTCAACTCCAGAAATCCGGAAGGTAAAAAAGAACCGCTACTGGCTTCCAGTATGCTGATGGTAACGAGTACACCCGACCCAAATTCATAGGTAACGTGCATCGTATCAGGGATAGTACGGTCATCGTCAATGACAAATTTGCCTCCATGCGCACTCACGGATACCGGTGCCTCTTCATCGAGGAGCCAGCGCAACAGATCAAGATAATGGATACCGTTGTTGGATATCTGGTTGGCATAATCTTCCCACCAACGAAACATATAAGGTGCTATATTATACTGGTAAGGTCTGTATGCTCTCGGCCCTAGCCACATATCCCAGTCAAAATCTTTTGGCGGATTCTCTGCCTTCTGTTTGCCAATACCATTGGGAAACATATTACTCACATGACAGGTTTGAGCAAAGCTAATTTTCCCGATTTTACCATTCGGAATCTCTCCGGCCAGCTTTTGGAAAGTGGGTGCAGAACGGCGGTTAAGGCCTACCGAAACAATCTGTTTGCTCTTCTTCCCAATTTCTACCATCCTTCGCCCTTCAGCGATAGTTTTGGAGAGAGGTTTCTCAACATATACGTCTTTGCCTGCCTGAATCGCATCAATCGTCTGCAGAGCATGCCAGTGGTCTGGTGTAGCGATACATACAGCATCGATATTTTTGTCTTCCAGTAATTTTCTGTAATCGGTGAACTGTTTCACACTTTGGGGAAAATTCTCACCCATCAGGGGAATTCGTCCTATTTCTTTGATATAGCGGGGGGCAACCTGAGAATAATCACGGGTGACGTAAGGCTTATAGACGTCGCACAGGGCAGCCACCTCACAGTCGGGTTGTGCCATAAAACCGTGGAGCAGCTGACTACCGCGGTTCCCTACACCGATGAAACCGGTGCGTACCCGATCGTTGGACCCCATGATCCTGTTGTTACGATCCACAATCGGAAAGCCTTTCTGTCCCATAGCTACCCCGGCAATAGCCAGGGTCGATTTCTTTAAAAACTCACGTCTGGATTTCTTGTTTTCCATATTTTATTTGATTTTATGATTTCTTACTAAACATTTTTTCATAATAAGGAATGGGATCAAAAATTCCCCCCCCTTGTTTGTAAAACTGATCAGAAGTGTGATAAAAGCCTCCTTTAACCTTGTGCCACGGCTCTGTAAAAAACGGGGTACGTTGTTCCATGGACTGCCAGTTCACATAGTTCTGATGACCGTTACTCTCCATCAGTCCAATCTGTTCCAATCCGGGAAAGGTCTTTAGTCTGGATGCCACGTTTTTGTTCCACTCAACAAGTACCGGATTGACGGTCAGGTCGGCACAAAAACAAGGAACCGAGCGATTGGCCGCTGCATTGGCAATTTTCATTGTCATACTCAATGTTTTTGCGATTGGTTTTAGAGCAATGGCTCTGTAGCCCATATCTATCCGATCCACGGTGTCTTTCTCGGTATGTGCCGTTTCATCGGCAGCAAGACGCACAGGTATATCTCTCACATCAATCTCACTATTTTCCGGGAATGGCTCCTCAATGATAGCGATTTGTTCGAAAGCACCTATTTTTTCAGCATGATCCAAAAACTTCAGAAAGGTCTCTTTATTCTCATAACGACCATTGGCGTCAAAGTAATAGGGCAATTTTCCCGATTTGGTATAAGGCGTCCGGGTATCTTTCAGTACGTTGTGGATCTCAGTTAACCGATCCATATCTTTTTTCAGCATCTCCTGTTGACTCCCCGCCTGCCCTATTTTTATCTTCATGAAAAAGTAACCTTGCTCTACCTCTGAACGGATCTCAGACGGTTTCACGTTGTAAGAGATCAGCGGAATAGCAGCCACTTTCTCATGTTTCTCAGAGAAAGCAGACCGATAAGCATCCGGAATGAGTTGATCAAAATTCCGGATATTATTCTCTTTGGCGTAAAGCAGCCAGAGCGCATTATCTACTGACACCAGTGCGTTCAGGGCAAAGGTCTTGCGCAAGGCAGAGTTGCCGGTAATCTTAACGGCGTATCGATAGATCTCATCGTAGAGTTGATCGATCAGTTCCATGGGTGAAGCGTAAGAAGTATTGCGCAACAACTGCAGGGCTCTCTCAGTGAGCAGATACATCAAAGCATTACCTCCACTTTCCGAGTAGGTAGAGAATATCTCCGCGTCAGACCATAATACACTTTGAGTTCCAATGCCTATTGCGTGATTTCCCGATTCCGAACCCAGATAACTAACTGACTGCCATAGCTCTGAAAGATAACCACCTTTGAATCCAAAAGGTGAGAGTAACGGTTCACGATCAAAGTGCGAATCCACATTATTAATTCGAATCAGTTTCGAAATTGCTTTATCACCTGTAAGATGATTGTCATAAAATTGCGTACTCCCGGCATTCATACTGATAATAGGCAATTTACTGAGGTATATACTCCCCAGTGAAAAAAAACTCTTTTTAAGAAACTGTCTGCGTCCGGATTCATTAATCATTGCTCTTTATACTATTAAATACAGGACTATACATTATTTCATGCAATCAAAAAATTGTACTACAAATATAAATAGCTGTTAACTCAATAAGGAACAGATTCCGCATTTTGCATCTCAAAAAACGTCGGATATTCAATTATTACTGATACACAGCAAAATTTTCACCAAATTGATTGTTGGCCTTCTCATCATTAAAATGAGAAGGCCAACATATCATTAAGTATAAGTCTTTCTAATTCGTAAAATCAACCCCAAAAGGTTGTTCTTCTATTTTAATAAAGGAAAGGCTACACAATCGGGGAAGGCTACATATCTTCCACCAAAAAACATAAACTAACTGTCAACTTGAAGGGGGAAAACCCGCATTTCACAGCTCAAAAGCTGACGGATTCCAAATCGGCATCCAAATACCTAAGAGCGATGTACGTCATTAATCCCATTCCAGTCTCTATTGCATCCTCGTTAATATCAAAAAGAGAGGTATGTAGTGACGGCGATTCGCAGCTCTCTTTTCCAACGCCAAGCAGATAGAAGAAAGCATCGGTCTCCAACGGGTAATATGCAAAATCTTCAGAAGCCATCCACAAATCATTTTCAACAACCTGCTGTTTTCCAAGGTATTCTCCCATATAACTACTTATTGTATCGGTTGTGGATAATTTATTAAACAACGAAGGATACCCTTTTCTGATGTTGATTTCGCTGGTGCAACCGAGTCCTTCGGCTATTGATTTGGTTATATGTTGAATCTCTTGAATTGCCCGGCTCCTCCAATTTTCATCCATCGTACGAAATGTCCCTTCAATTAATACCTCATCGGGTATAATATTGAAGGTTCCATTTGACTGGAATTTTCCAAATGACAATACAGAAGGGATAGCAGGATTATTCATACGACTAATGAGCTGCTGCAGCACAACAATCACAGTTGCTCCGGCAATTACGGGATCGACAGACTGGTGAGGCGCTGCTCCATGCCCTCCGATTCCTTTTATCACAATAGAGATCTCATCCATGGATGCCATAAATCTACCTTTCCTTATTCCAACATTACCTGCGGTTAATGTAGGCATTACATGCTGTCCTATTACAAGATCCACCTTCGGATCGGTCAAGGCTCCATCGCGTATGACTTTCAAAGCTCCCCCAGGTAAAATTTCTTCAGCAGGTTGAAATATCAACTTCACGGTTCCACTGAACCTGAATTCCATCTCTTTCAGAATCCGCGCAACACCAAGCAACATGGAAGTGTGTGCATCGTGTCCACAAGCATGCATGACCCCTTCGTTTAAGGAACGATATGCAGTCTCTTTATTATCTGTAATTGCCAAGGCATCCATATCGGCACGAAGGGCAATCACCTTGCCGGGGCCAAGCCCACCATGGATGGTTGCCAGCACCCCAGTTTCAGCCACGACCTGACAGGGTATGTCAAGCTCCTCCAGCTTCCGGCGTATATAAGCGGAAGTCTCAAACTCATGAAATGATAATTCAGGATGCTGGTGGAGATGCCGCCTGATGTCGATGATGTCATTGCTTATATCCGTGGCCAACTGCCGTACTGTATCCTTTAATGCCATTGAATGTCTGTTTTAGCTTTGCTTGTCATTAGCCAGGAACTCTCTTGTGAAATCATCATCCACCAAATGAGGATAGGCACGGATAACCCTTTCAATTTCTGCAGATTGTCCTTCTGAAAGCTTCTCTTCCGGGCTGAGACACCATGTGCCCCTGAGAAGACCTTGCCGTTTTAGCACCTCGTGGATTCCGGCAATAGAACCCTTGAAGCGATGTGCCACATCAAAGAGAGCAGCGTTCATATCGGTCACCTCCATGGCGGTTTGTAAAAGGCTAGTATAATCCAGGTCACCACGTCTGATTCCCTCCTTCACACGGTGGAAGAGAGCGACAGACTTCGAAGTCCAAACGGCATAGTGACCCAGCAATCCTCCGGCGAACCTTTTGTCAATGATTCGTCCATCCACGTTAAAACGATAGGGAGTGATCAGGTCATTGATGATGTTGTCATCATTACCGGTATAAAGTGCTATTTCCGGTTCCCTAACCGAATGACAGATGGCTCTTACAACATCCAGGGTGTGATATCTGTCGAATGGAGCAGTCTTGATTGCATATACACGGGGAATATTGCAGAACTCTTTCCAAAAATCATAGCTTAAAATCCTGCCACCTACCGAGGGTTGCAGGTAGAAACCAAATACAGGAATGATCTCTGCTACCTTTCGCGTACGCTCCAGCAACTCAGCCTCCGACAGGTGGTTCAGTCCGCCCATACTCAGCAGTCCCAGATCATAGCCCAGCGATCGGGCGATAACGGCCTCTTCGAGTGCCTGTTTTTCGGGGCCACAGATACCTGCCACCTTGATCAAGCTATCAGCTTTTCCAGAACGGGCAAGCTCATCGGCGGTTATTTCCAATACCTGTCTGTAATAATTAAACTGAGGGTCGCGAATCTCAAACTGCGTGGTATGTACTCCTATGGCAATACCATCGACCCCACTGGCCAGGTAATAACGTGTCAACCTTCGGTGCGACGCCTCATCTATTGTTAAATCAGAATTCAGTGCAAGCGGATGGGCTGGAATGAATCCGCCTTTCATTAATTGTTGATATACTTCTGTATGGATAAAATCGGTCATCATAACAAATTAATATTTTCCCTCCCTTTCCTGGAAATGTGTCGGTTTATTCAATGTTTTACCACCCTCCATAACCCACCTTCCAATCAGCTCCATCATTTGTTTCAGGGTGACCGAAGGATAGCCAAAGAGGCGGAAGCACTCGGCAGCATTGCTGAGCAGGGCATTCTGTTCCTCTGTTGAAGTGAAAGAGACCTTTTTCCCGAACATCTTCGCGAACTCCGATGCTACCCATCGCACCGACACGGTTTCAGGGCCAGTCACATTCAATATCCGCACAGGGGAACTGCAGTGTAACAGCGACCTGAGAGCGACCTCATTGGCATCACCTTGCCAGATCACGTTTACATTACCCATACAGAGATCGATTTCTTTCTCTTCAAAGACGGCACGAGCAATCTCAAGAAGAATCCCGTAACTCACATCATTGGCATAATTCAGCCGATAGAGTAACATGGGTGTATGGTTTTTTTGCGAAAAGTACTGGAACATCCGTTCTCTGCCAAGGCAGGACTGGGCATATTCGCCCACAGGTGAGGTGGCGGTATCTTCGGAAGAGCCTCCGTTAGTCACCGGAGACAACGGATAGATGTTACCGGAGGAGAATACAACGATTCTGGAGTTGCTGTACTTTTCTGCTACTTTTGCGGGCAGATAGGTATTCATGATCCAGGTATAGGGTTCGTTGCCGGTAGTTCCAAACTTATATCCGGCCAAGTAAATCACATTCGGAACATCAGGCAATCCCTGTAGTTCGCTTTCATTGAGCAGGTCTGCTTTGATGATCTCTACACCGGCAGCCTGCAAATCATTAACCAACTTCTCATCCGAGAATCGGGAAACAGCAATCACCCGTTTATCGGTACCAGAACGGCGAACCGCCTCTACAGCGAGTCGTGCCATGGAGGGTCCCATCTTTCCACCTGCACCGAGAATAAGTATATCTCCTTCGATACGCTGAATGTCATCTATCAATCGTTGGGAGGGTGCCAGATAACACCCCAGTATCTCTTCTTTTGTCATATTGTAATATAGTTTATTTCAGAAAAATGTCAATAAAGTTAATTACGGCCAGGATCAAAACCACCAGCAACCCTATGCCTCCGCTAATTTTCAGGAATGGTGAAGCTACCAGATCACCCATGAATTTCCTGTCATTTGATATTCTATACATGGCGATACCAATTATCGGCACGATGAAGATCGTGATACTCTGTGCAAAAACGATCAGTTCCAGAGGAGCACCACCAAAAATTATGGCAATCACACCGCCGATAATCATCACCACTGCAATGATTATTCTCGTTTTTTTAGAGCTGAAATCGGAACCATAACCCAGTGCGTCACTCAGCAAGGTTCCACCGATACTGGCATTGCCGATGATAGAGGAAAATCCTGCAGCGAAAAGACCGATCAGAAAAACGGCAGAAGCATAGTCGCCGAAAGCGGGCTTCAGTGCCAACGACATATCGGTCGCCGTTTTCACATCGATACCCAGTGGAAAGAGAATCGCTCCAGCTGAAATCATCACGATGGCACTCAACAAGCCCAGCATGATTATCCCGGTGAGGCTACTTCGGGATCCTTTGACAACTACATTTGAGGAAATTTTCTTCCGTTCCTGTACGAGATAGGAGGTGTAAAAAGCACCAACAATAGAGAAGCAGGATGCCATGAAAGCAATGATGAGTCCCACAGATCCCTCTGCCACATGAGGTACAAAGAGCCCCTTGAATACTTTCACCATATCGGGTCTCACCTCGATGAGGGTAATCAGGAATGCCACCAGCATGAGCCCCACCAATGAGATCATCAGCTTCTCCAGCACTTTGTAGAAATTTCTGAAGAATAACAGGAGGATGCCGATGCAGTTGAAAACGATGATCCAGTAGAGATTGTCCGTATTAGTCAGTTCACCGATGGCAATGCCCACTCCCACAGAGTTACCTGTCTGAAAGGAGGCACAAACCAGGAAGATGCCAAAGCCTACCACTTTCGCCACTCCTTTTCCCCACCTCTCTCCGATCATGGTAAGCAGCGAGCTGTCGGAAGCCAATCCGATTCTTTCAGCAATCAGTGTGTAGATCGCCATGAAGAATATGGCAATGATAATAATCCAGAGTAAGTCATACTGAAAACCAGCACCTATTTTAGAGGTGATGGTTAGTTTACTCGGCCCGAAGACCAATGCGGCTACAATTAGCCCCGGTCCAATCGTATGAATCCAGCGCGAAAGTTTGTTTTGTGGCATGTGTTGTTATTTTATGGTAAATGAATCCAGTATCCACGCATAGGTCATCTTTACCTGCTCCGGATAGATCTTGTGTCTGCCGTCAGGGATGATATGCAATTGTTTGGGTGATTTAATGACATTGTAAGCTGAATAAAAGGAAGTGGGAGGGGTCGTCTCATCATTAAATCCCCAGCTATAGAAGCCGGGTACGGTGATGAACCGTGCGAAATTAACCACATCGAAATAGGCCAAAGTCTCGATCACTTCGCTCTTCTCATACATAGCCCGGTTCTCAGGAGAAAAGAAATGAGGCCATCCTCCGGCACGGTCATGCAGGTAACCGGTAAAATCACACATGGCAGGGCAGAGCACCACCAGTCTTTTGATTCTTTTATCGAGAGCAGTAGTGATGATGGAGAGTGCTCCACCCTGACTGGAACCCCAGGCAGCGAGATGTTCTCCGTCGAACTGAGGAAGAGTGTAGATGAGGTCAACTCCTCTCAGACAACCGGAGATTACCCTCCGGTAATAGTATGCATACTTATCATGAGTGCCGAAAAACTTATAGTTTGGCAGAGTGGTCTGCGCCAACTGTTCATAGAAAGAAGGAGCCATGTTTGCCGGATAAGGATGAATATAGATATCCAATGTAATGACATCTTTATTTGCTATATTGCTATTGCCTCCGGAGGGGTTAATTCCAGCCCCCGGGAAACGAATAACAGCAGGATAACGCCCCTCCTTACGAGGCATGGTGAGAATACCGTAACTACGGTTTTTGAATTCAAAATTTTGATAAGACACATGATAATAAACCGTCTGCTCGTTACTTTTTGACTCGAGCGGTGTCATAATCAGATCAAGAGGTATCTCCTTATGCAGGTTCTTAAGTTCCTGCCAGAAATGAGTGAAGTCAGCAGGCAGGGAAACGGTAGGTTCAATTGCTTCTGGTTCAAAAGCAGCAGTAGCAACATCGGTATGACTCTCTTCCCCATTCATAACAGTCACATTACATCGCAGGAAGCCGGGAATCCGCATAGTGCCACCCTCGAGGACTACTCTTCCACCTTTCACCTGGATCTTTTTACTGATGGTAGGAGGCATCTTCTCGGGACCGATTTCGTAATGCACAGAAAAAGTACTGTTGGATGGGACTTCTTCAGTAATCGTTACAAGAAATTGCACCTGCTCACCCAGATGGTATGTCCAATCTTCATGATTCGGAGTAATGGTAATCCCAAACTTTTGCTGACTGACAGCATT
>CAZRRC010000042.1:0-21963 GCA_964602395.1 uncultured Proteiniphilum sp.
CCCTTCAATAAAGGGAATCAGCGGATGATCGGGCACAAGGAGTCGGTCATCTTGTTTGGTTATTTGCATGGATCGTCCGTATGAAAGTTGGTTCACTTTTTCATTGCATTCAGTGCACTTCCTGCTTTGAACCAGGATATCTGCTGCTCATTGTAGGTGTGGGCTGCCTCGAAGAAATCCTTTGAACCGTCGGGATGCAACAGTTCCACGGTGAGATTTTTTCCGGGCGCGAACTCCGTGAGTCCCATCACACTGATCTTATCCCGGTCCTGCACCTTATTGTAGTCCTCCTTGTTCACAAAGGTGAGGGCCAGCATGCCCTGTTTCTTGAGGTTGGTCTCGTGAATACGGGCAAATGATTTTACCAGGATTACCTTCACATTCAGGTGGCGCGGCTCCATGGCGGCATGCTCACGACTCGACCCTTCGCCATAGTTCTCCTCGGCCACGACCACCGAGCCTACTCCCAAAGCTTTGAACTTTCGCGCCAGTGAAGGCACCGGTTCATACTCCATGGTGTTGGGATTAAGCACGGCATTGGTCTTTTCGTTAAAGGCATTTACCGCACCAATCAGCATGTTGTCGGAGATGTTGTCGAGATGACCACGAAAGCGGAGCCACGGTCCTGCCATCGATATGTGGTCGGTGGTACATTTACCTTGCACTTTTATCAACAATGGCAGGTTACTGAAGTCCTTCCCATCCCAGGCGGGAAATGGTTCCAACTTCTGCAGCCTTTTGGAAGCAGGGTCGATAGACACCTCCACCTCCTTATTGTCGGACGAGGGTGCCAGGTAGCCTGCATCTTTCACTTCATAGCCCAGAGGTGGCATCTCAAAACCAGTGGGTTCCGCCAACTTCACCTGCTTCCCCTCCGTGTTCTCCAATGTGTCGGTCAGGGGGTTGAAGCAGAGGTCACCTGCGATGGTCAGGGCAGCCACCAACTCTGGCGATGTCACAAAGGCATGGGTATTGGGGTTTCCATCGTTGCGTTTGGCAAAGTTACGGTTGAAGGAGGTGACGATGGAGTTGGAACGTTCCGAAGCCTCCTCCTCTCGTTTCCACTGACCGATGCAGGGCCCACAAGCGTTGGCTATGATGGTGGCACCGGCGTCTTCAAATACCTGCAGGATGCCGTCACGTTCTGCCGTATACCGTATTTGTTCGGAGCCTGGGTTGATGAGAAACTGTGCCTTCACGGGCACATGTTCATTGCGTGCCTGCTTCACGATGGAGACAGCACGGGTAAGATCTTCATAGGAGGAGTTGGTACAAGAGCCAATGAGGCCTACCTCCATTTTTCGGGGGTAATTATTTTTCTTTACTGCCTCGGCAAACTCGGAGATGGTATAAGCAGCATCGGGTGTAAAAGGCCCATTGATGTGAGGCTCCAGCTCGGAAAGATTGATTTCAATCAGTTGATCGTAATATTTTTCAGGATGGGCCACCACTTCGGGGTCGGGCTGCAGATATTCCATGATTGCACGAGCCGCATCGGCGACCTCCTTTCTACCTGTCTGCTCCAGATAGGCTGCCGATTTATGATCGAAAGGGAAGATGGAAGTCGTCGCTCCCACCTCGGCACCCATGTTGCAGATGGTGCCCTTGCCGGTTGCCGAAAGCGAAGCAGCTCCCTCGCCGAAATATTCAATGACCGCATTGGTACCTCCTTTTACGGTGAGGATGCCAGCTACCTTCAGAATCACGTCCTTGGGGGCGCTCCAGCCGGAGAGTCTGCCGGTAAGTTTCACGCCAATGAGTTTGGGCATTTTCAGTTCCCAGGGCAGGCCTGCCATCACATCCACCGCATCTGCACCGCCCACGCCGATGGCGATCATGCCCAATCCCCCCGCATTGGGAGTATGTGAATCGGTGCCAATCATCATTCCCCCGGGAAAGGCATAGTTCTCGAGCACCACCTGATGGATGATGCCTGCACCGGGCTTCCAGAAACCTATTCCATATTTATTGGAAACATCACGCAGGAATTCATATACCTCGCGGTTGGTGATGTTCGCTGTCTGCAGGTCGGTTTCCGCATTTTTATAAGCCTGTATCAGGTGGTCGCAATGCACAGTGGAGGGGACGGCCACGCTAGTGCGACCGGAGTTCATCAGCTGCAACAGGGCCATCTGTGCGGTGGCATCCTGCATAGCTACCCGGTCGGGTGCAAAGTCTACATAGTCGTTTGCCCGCTCATAGTCCTTCGGTGTTGTTCCCGGCAAGAGATGAGAAAAGAGAATCTTCTCAGTCAGCGTAAGGGGGCGTTGTAAAATAGTTTTGGCCTGTTTAATTTTTTCCGGTATATGTGCATACACATCACGGATCATGTCAATATCAAAAATCATACAAATCGGATGTATTAAAATATGTGTTTAATCTGATTACAAAATACTGTGATCCACTTTTTAACAATTTTGTATGGTAAATGTTCGTCAAAAAGCAAGTTATTCTCTTTCAGGCTCAGGAGACAGGGAGGACTGTTTATTTGAGCTATCGCAAACCCAGACAGAACCCAACACATAAGGCGACGTTTAGTTCACAAAAACTTTGTCGTATCACAAAAATAATCCGTAACTTTGCGGTGCTTAAGAAACAGAAGAGTAAATTCAGCATCAGTTTACCACAGTTTCATGATTGAACACGAGGGAATTATCGAAAAGATTAACGGAAACCACATCACCGTCCGTATATTACAGCAGTCGGCATGCAGTGCTTGTCATGCCAAAGGGGCTTGTATGGCTGCCGACATGAAAGAGAAACGGGTGGATGTATCCGACAGCAGCGGCCTCTACCATCCTCATGAGCGGGTGGTGGTGACCGGCAAGGAGTCTATCGGCTACAAAGCCGTGTTGTGGGCTTTCGTGTTTCCCCTGATTCTGCTGATAACGATGCTGGTACTGGGCATCTCCACATGGCACTTCAACGAAACAGAAGCAGCCTTGGGCTCTATCCTGATCCTGGTACCCTATTATTTTCTCCTCTATCTGTTGCGCCATAAAATGGCGAACACGTTCAGATTTAGTATTAAAAAAACAAATTAATCATCGAATATGAGTGTACTATTAACTGCCGTTGCTACATTGGGCGCCATTGGCGCCGGGAGTGCGGCCATCCTGTACATGGTGGGACAGCGGTTTAAAGTGGAAGAAGACCCCCGCATTCAGGAGGTTCAGGACGCTTTGCCGGCCGCCAACTGCGGAGGATGTGGTTTCCCCGGATGCGCTTCGTTCGCTTCGGCCTGCGTGAAGGCTGAGTCAATGGAGAATCTTTTATGCCCTGTAGGGGGACAAAACACAATGGACAAAGTGGCTGCCATACTGGGAAGGAAAGCACCTGTCGCTGCAAAGAAAATTGCGGTGGTCCGCTGTAATGGCACCTGCGAATCGCGTCCGCGACTTAACCTCTACGACGGTGCTTCAAACTGCACCATCGCCTCGGCCTTGTATGGTGGAGATACCGGCTGTTCCTTCGGTTGCCTGGGACTGGGCGACTGTGTGGACTCTTGCACCTTCGATGCGATCCACATCAATCCTTTGACCATGTTGCCGGAAGTGGTGGAAGACAAATGCACCGCCTGTGGTGCCTGTGTGAAAGCCTGTCCGAAGGATATCATTGAACTCCGCAAGCAGGGACCCAAGTCGCGCCGCATCTACGTAAGCTGTGTCAACAAAGACAAGGGAGGAGTGGCAAAAAAATCATGTGACGTGGCCTGCATCGGCTGCAGCAAGTGCCAGCAAGTCTGTCCGTTCGAAGCCATTACCATCGAGAATAACCTCGCTTTCATTGACGACGACAAATGTCGTCTTTGTCGCAAGTGCGTGCAGGTTTGTCCCACCAAATCCATTCTGGAGCTGAACTTTCCTCCTCGCAAGGAAACACCTCCCGCACCCAAAGAGGAAGAAGCTACTGTAACCGCGTAAGAAAAAAGAACTATATGTTAAAAACATTCCGTATCGGCGGTATTCACCCAAAAGAACAAAAAATATCGGCGGGAAAAGCAATACAAACCATTGCCCTACCCGATCAGGTAATTATTCCGCTGTCACAGCACATTGGTGCACCCTGTCAGCCTGTCGTCAAGAAAGGTGACACGGTAAAAGTGGGCACCCTCATCGGCAAGGCAGTAGGCTTTGTCTCGGCCAACATCCATTCATCGGTATCGGGCACCGTGTTAAAGATTGATAAGGCGCTCGATGCGAGCGGCTACAAACGCGATGCAGTCTTCATCAAGGTTGAAGGCGATGAGTGGGAAGCATCCATAGACCGTTCACCGGCAGTAAAAAAGGACTGTATTCTCACTTCTGGGGAGATCTTGCAGAAGATCGCCGCAGCAGGTATAGTGGGCATGGGTGGAGCCACCTTCCCCACACAGGTGAAGCTCACCCCTCCTCCCGGTGCGAAACCGGAAATACTCATCATCAACGGTGTGGAGTGTGAGCCTTGGCTCACCTCTGATCATCAGCTGATGATGGAAAAGGCGGATGAGATACTGGTGGGAATAACCATCGTGATGAAAGCGCTGAACGTGCAGAAAGCTATCATCGGCATCGAAAATAACAAGCAGGACGCCATCAGGCTCTTCTCGGAGAAAGTAAAAGATTATCCGCTCATCGCTATACAACCGCTCAAGGTGCAGTATCCGCAGGGAGGGGAGAAGCAGCTGATCGATGCCCTCACGGGCCGTCAGGTCGGTAGCGGCGCCCTGCCTATCTCGGTGGGTGCGGTGGTACAGAACGTGGGTACCCTGTTTGCCATCTACGAGGCGGTACAGAAAAATAAACCGCTGATAGAGCGCGTGGTCACCGTCACCGGCAAAGAGGTAAAGCAGCCCAGCAACATCCTGTCTAGAGTGGGGATTCCCATGAACGACCTGATTGACAAGGCCGGCGGCATACCGGAAACCACCGGCAAGGTGGTCAGTGGCGGCCCCATGATGGGGAAAGCCCTGCCCGCCATAGATATACCTGTCACGAAAGGAACCTCGGGCATCCTCCTCATCCCCACGCTCGAAGCCAAACGCAAAGCCATGAAGGACTGCATCCGCTGTGCCAAATGCATCAGCGTCTGTCCCATGGGTCTCAACCCCACCCTACTGATGAACCTCACCGAGTATGAAGTGTGGGACAGGGCTGAAAAGGATCATATCACCGACTGCATTGAATGCGGTTCCTGCAGTTACACCTGTCCTGCCGACCGCCCCTTGCTCGATTACATTCGTTTGGGAAAAGGGAAGGTGACCGGAATCATCAGGGCAAGAAAAAATTAACGCAAGAAGCATTTGAAGATATGGTACAAAAACTGATTGTCTCCCCCTCGCCACACGTGCACAGCGGAGATACCATCCAAAAAAATATGTACAACGTGCTCATCGCCCTCATACCGGCCTTGTTGGTGGCGTTGTATGTTTTCCGACTCGATGCATTGATCATCACGGCTTGTGCCGTCTTGTTCTGCGTAGGGTTTGAATATCTGATTGTAAAATATATCCTGAAGAAAACGCCCAACGTAACCGATGGCTCAGCCATCATCACTGGGGTGTTGCTGGCATTCAACGTTCCCTCGAACTTGCCACTGTGGATTCTGGCCATTGGCTGCCTCTTTGCCATCGGCGTGGTGAAAATATCTTTTGGCGGCCTGGGAAACAACATCTTTAACCCAGCCATCGCGGGACGTATCTTTCTACTGATCTCCTTTCCGGCACAGATGACTACCTGGCCGGTTGCTGCCACAGCAGTCGACGCTGTCAGTTCGGCCACCGTGCTGGGCAACCTGAAGTTTTCTCCCGAGGCATTGCCCTCTCTCCAGGCCATGTTCCTAGGTACCGAAGGAGGCTCGCTGGGAGAGATGAGCGCCCTGGCGCTGCTTCTGGGTCTCGTTTACCTGCTCTGGAAGAAAACCATCACCTGGCACATACCGATCTCTATTCTGGCTACGGTAGCTCTCTTCACAGGGGTACTCTACCTCTTCGATCCCCAGCCGCTTTACCATCCCCTCATTCATCTCTTTTCGGGAGGATTGATGCTGGGAGCTGTTTTTATGGCCACCGACTATGTGACGTCGCCCATGACCAAAAAAGGCATGCTGATATATGGAGTAGGAATTGGATTCGTCACCGTTGCCATTCGCCTCTGGGGTGCTTATCCCGAGGGGGTTTCATTTGCTATCCTGCTGATGAATGCCCTCACACCGCTCATCAATAACTATACATCACCTAAAAGATTTGGGGAGGTAGTCAAACATGGCTAAATTACAATCTACATTCAGAAATATGTTCCTGTCGCTATCCATCATCTGCCTCACGGTAGCTGTTTTGCTTGCACAGGTGAATAAGATGACTGCGAAGCCTATCGCCGAGGCCAAAGCGATGAAGCTGCAGAATGCAATCAGTGAGGTGGTTCCTCTCTTCGACAACGACCCGGTAGCAGAAGCATACCTGATGTCGGACGGTAGTGGCGACTCGTTGCTTGTTTACCCTGCCAAAAAGGGAGACGAAGTGGTGGGGTACGCCATAAACAGCTCTTCCAACAATGGTTTTAGCGGCGAGATACAAGTCATGGTCGGCTTCGACATAGAAGACCGGATCATCAACTACGCTGTGCTACAGCATGCAGAGACGCCAGGGCTGGGATCCAAAATGACGGAATGGTTCAAAAATCCGGAGAGACAGTCACAGTCGGTCATCGGCAGAGATCTCTCACAAGGAACGTTGGCCGTGTCGAAGGACGGTGGCACCGTGGATGCCATCACCGCATCGACCATCACTTCACGCGCTTTTCTGGAGGCTATAAACAAAGCCTACATGGCATATTCCGACAGCAAGGCTGAAGCCTTCTCCGGAGCCACACCCGCCACACCGGCATCGAAAGAGACGCATGAAATAGTGGAAATAAAAGAGGAGGAAAAGAACAATGAATAACAACCTGAAAGTACTCATCAACGGCGTCATCAAAGAGAATCCCACCTTTGTGCTGCTCCTGGGCATGTGTCCCACGCTGGCCACCACCAGCTCAGCCATCAACGGCATGAGCATGGGTTTGGCCACGATGTTCGTATTAATCTGTTCCAACATGGTGATATCCATGCTCAAGAATGTGATCCCCGACATGGTGCGCATTCCCGCCTACATTGTGGTAATTGCCACATTTGTAACCATCATTGAGTTGATGATGAACGCTTATGTACCGGCACTGGCCGACAGCCTCGGCATCTTCATTCCTCTGATTGTAGTGAACTGCATCGTTCTGGGTCGCGCAGAAGCATTTGCCTCTAAGAACGGCGTGTTTGCCTCCATTTTCGACGGTGCCGGCATGGGTCTGGGATTCACCCTTTCTCTTTCGGTACTGGGAGCCATCCGTGAGCTGATGGGAACCGGGAAAATATTTTCCATCAACATCTACCCTGAGCAGTATGGCTCACTCATATTCGTACTTGCGCCGGGAGCCTTCATCGTGCTCGGCTATCTCATTGCAATCTTCAACAAGCTTCAACAAAAGTAACTATGGAACTTATCGGAATTATCATCGTCGCCATATTTGTCAACAACGTTGTTTTCTCCCAGTTCCTGGGTATCTGTCCCTTCCTAGGCGTCTCCAAAAAGGTGGATACGGCAATCGGCATGGGGCTGGCAGTGACTTTCGTGCTGACCATCGCCACCATTGTCACCTTCCTGCTGCAAAAAGGTATTCTGGAACAGTTCGGGCTGGAATACCTGCAAACCATCTCTTTCATCCTGGTCATCGCAGCCCTGGTGCAGATGGTTGAGATTGTACTCAAAAAAATATCGCCCGCCCTTTACCAGGCGCTGGGTGTCTTCCTGCCACTCATCACCACCAACTGCGTAATACTGGGTGTGGCCATCCTGGTTATACAGAAGGAGTATAGCTTACTTGAGTCGGTCATCTACGCTGTGGCCACCGCTCTGGGTTATGCCATGGCGCTGATCATCTTCTCCAGTATACGCGAACAGATGGCACTCACGAAAATACCTAAGGCCATGGAGGGTATACCCATCGCACTGATCACGGCAGGTATCATTGCCATGTCGTTCATGGGCTTCTCCGGAATCGACCAGGTGTTTAAATAGTTTGCGGTCAGTTTTCAGCTTTTAGGAGTCAACTTTGCACATCCGATGATTAGCAAGGGATGTTAACTTACTACGGGTCGTAGGCAAGAGTTATCAAGACGACAACAAAAATTTGAGGGTTATATGTTAAACCATTCTGTTAAAAGGCGGTCATAAGAACAAACGAATGAACGATGTTTCACCTTTTAAGAACGACGGATATGAAAGCTTTACAGTACCCTCTCACGCTAGCGATCTTCGCTCTGCTGTTATCATCCTGCTTCTCCTCGCAGGGTACTTTGTATTCCCAGGGATACAATGATTATGGTTACGATGACAGCTACAGTTATTACGATGATGACTCCTATGCCTATCCAGATAATAGCGGCATTTCATTCAACGTCTTTTACAATGAGCTGAGGCCTCACGGCAGGTGGATCAACGACGGCAGATATGGCCGCGTGTGGGTTCCCAACGTCGGGAGGGACTTTCATCCTTACGCAACCAACGGGTATTGGGTGATGACCGATTACGGGAACACATGGGTATCGAACTACTCCTGGGGTTGGGCGCCCTTCCACTACGGCCGTTGGTTCTACGACGACTACTACGGATGGAGCTGGATGCCCGGTTACGAGTGGGCACCTGCATGGGTATCCTGGAGAAGTGGCGGCGGCTATTACGGATGGGCACCCATGGGTCCCGGCGTACACATCAACGTCAACATCAACCTGCCCGGAAGCTACTGGACGTTTCTGCCTCATAACAGGATGTATCACCGCAACATGCACAAATACTACAACAGATACAACCAGAAAATATACAACAGAACCACGATCATCAACAACACCTACGTATTCAATAACAACCGTTACTACAGTGGGCCAAGCTCACGTGACTACGAACGCACAACCGGCAGAAAGGTTACAGTACACCGGCTTGAAAGCTCAAGCAACCGCTCCGGCAGATCGACCCGGGTAAGCAACAATACGGTCAGTGTATACCGCCCTGATGCATCGGGAAGCAGAACACCCAATAGCAGATCGGCAAACAGCAGCGGCAATGTAGAAAGGACCACCAACACAAGGTCAACGACCGGCAGATCGGCAACCAGATCGAGCAGTGTAGAGAAACCCGCCAACACAAGATCCACTACCGACAGGACCGCTACAGGCAACGGCAACGTGGAAAGTAGAAGCAACCGGACCTCACAACCATCGTCTACAGTAACCCCGACTACCCGCAGCAAAGAGACCACAAGAAGTGCCGGTACAGTGGAAAGTTCTAACAATAACCGCAGTAGCCGCAGCACAACTACTGTAAGCCCGCAGCGAAGCTCCTCAGGGAGCAACAGCGGAACCACGGTAAGGTCCACTCGGAGCAACACAGGAAGCAACAACAAAAGTGCCACTGTCAACCAGCAACAGAACACCCGCAGCAGCAGGAGTACGGCGGTAAGGTCGACAAGTAGCAGTTCAGAAAATAACAACAAAAGTGCAAGCTCTTCCGGCAGAAGCAGCAGAAGCAGCCGTTCTGAACAATCAACCGAACGCTCTTCTTCCCGCAGGTAAATTGTCAGCTATATCAATAAAAGAGCCGCTCAAATGAGTGGCTCTTTTATTTGTTACTTTTAATCGATCCAGCGCCTGGTCAATTCAGCGTAGCAATCTATTCGACGATCTCGAAAAAAGGGCCACCAGCGACGTACATTTTCGGTACGAGCGGGGTCAGTTTGCACCAGCATCATCACCTCCTCCTTCTCTGGAGCCCGATACAGAAACTCACCTTGCGGTCCGCAGACGAAGCTGCTTCCCCAAAATTGAATTCCCTTAGTCTGCCCCGACGGATCAGGTTCGTAACCAGTCCGGTTCACAGAAACAACCGGTATGCCATTCGCTACTGCATGAGCCCGCTGCAGCGTCACCCATGCATCCTGTTGGCGTAATTTTTCTTCCTCACTGTCAGATGACTCCCATCCGATGGCAGTAGGATATATCAGTATTTCAGCTCCTGCCAACGCCATCAGTCGTGCAGCCTCGGGGTACCATTGATCCCAGCAGACCAGCACCCCCAGCTTTCCCACGGAGGTTTCCACAGGATGAAAGCCCAAGTCGCCCGGTGTAAAATAGAATTTCTCGTAATAGGCAGGATCATCGGGGATGTGCATCTTACGGTAGATGCCCGCAATGGAGCCATCTTTTTCGATCACCACAGCAGTATTGTGGTAGAGTCCCGGTGCACGCTTTTCGAACAGAGAGAGCACGATCACCACACCCATCTCTTTTGCAAGCTGGCCAAACAGATTGGTGGAGGGACCGGGAATGGGTTCCGCTTGCTCAAAGACCTCGGTATCCTCTGTTTGACAGAAATAGAGACCATTGTGCAACTCTTGCAGTACAACCAGCTCTGCTCCTTCTACTGCAAGCTGCCTGATCTTTTGCACCAGGCGCCCCATGTTATCTTCCTTATCGGAACTGTTGGCTTGTTGAATAATACCTATCTTCATTTTTGGAATAGTTTAGTTATCCGCCCTTTAGTGAACCTCAAAATAGCGCCCTTTGTTCCCGGCATATTGCCACAAGGGCACATCAAATAACTCCCTCAGGAAATTGCATCGTCACGCAGTGCAGCGACCCGTGTTGTTTGATCAGTGGACGGCAGTCTATTCCGACGACCTCCCGGTGAGGGAACGCTTCCTGCAGCAGCCGTCTTGCCACCTCATCTTTATCTGTTCCGTAATAAGGGAGAAGTACCGCATTGTTGATGATTAGAAAGTTGGCGTAAGTGGCCGGTAGGCGTTGTCCCTCTTCAAACACTGGTTCAGCCATCGGCAGAGGGATCAAGCGGTAGGGTTTTCCATTGTGGGCGAGAAAAGTCTTTAATTCGGCCTCCATTGCCTGCAATTCACTGAAATGCTCATCGCTTTCATCATCGCATTTCACGTAAGCTATCGTCTCCTCGTCGCAGAAACGAGCAAGGGTATCGATGTGGCTGTCGGTATCATCCCCAGCCAGGTAACCATGGTTGAGCCAGAGCACACGCTCCGCACCCAGTGTACGTTTTAAATAGTTATCGATCTCTTGCCGTGTCATGGGTTGGTTGCGGTTGGGTGCCAGCAGACATGACGTAGTGAGAAGGGTGCCTTTGCCGTCAGACTCGATGGAACCTCCCTCAAGAATGAAGTTCAACCTGTTTTGATACGTCGTGCCGGACTGAAAAACGCCCGCACGAAACAACCGACCACTGATCTGGTTGTCGTATTGGGCAGCAAACTTCAATCCCCAGCCATTAAAGCCGAAGTCGATTAACGAGCGCAGTTCCCCATCGAAAACAGTGATGGCTCCGTGATCGCGGGCCCATGTATCGTTGCTTTCCACCTCCACGCAGAGGAGGTTTTGCTGTTCCTCATCTGTAAAATAATGTCGCACGTTGTGCGAAGGAGGTACAACCACCAGCAGCTTTTCCCGTTTGAGTATCTCTTTCGAAAATGCCACGTAGCAACTGGTCACTTCCTCCAGCATATCGCACCAGTCGGTACCCGCATGCGGCCATGTTACCTGCACACCACTCTGTGGAAACCACTCTGCCGGAAGCACAATGCCAGTCATTCGACTATCCCTCCATGTTACCCCGAACGATTCCGCGGCTCGAGGAGCGGACGAAATCCAGAATCAGCGTGCGGTCTTCCGAGAGAGGCAGCTCCTGTTCAATGCGTTCTACAGCCTGAGAGATGTTGTATCCCGAGAGATACAGGTAACGGTATATCTCCTGAATGGCATTGATCCGCTCACTGGAGAAACCCCGGCGCCGGAGCCCCACGATATTCAGTCCCACGTAGGTGATCGGTTCACGTCCTACCATCACGTAGGGAGGGATATCTTTCGATATCTTTGACCCACCCTGTATCATCACATGCGCTCCAATTTTTGAGAACTGGTGAGCCAACGATCCTCCGCTGATAATGGCATAGTCATCGATCTCAACCTCTCCGGCCAGCTGCGTGGCATTGCCCAGGATCACATGATCGCGCAGCACACAGTCATGCGCTACGTGGCTGTATGCCATAATCAGGCAGTCACTCCCCACGCTGGTTAATCCTTTCGATGCCGTACCCCTGTTTACTGTCGCACACTCACGAATGGTGGTGTTATCGCCAATGATGGCTACTGTTTCTTCACCCTGAAACTTCAGATCCTGTGGAACGCCGGCCACGGTAGCATGCGGAAAGATGGTACAATTTTTCCCGATGCGTGCACCTTCCAGTACGGTTGCCTGCATCATGATCCTTGTTCCATCACCTATTTCAGTGTTCCTGTCGACATATGCAAAAGGTTCCACAATCACGTTGTCTCCCAGTTTGGCTTCAGGATGTACAAAAGCCATCGTTGATACGCTATTCATATTTATTTAAAACGGTTAAGTTATTTATTTTTGATGATCTGTGCCGTGAAATCCGCCTCAGAGATCACTTTGTCGCCAATGAAAGCCAGTCCGCGCATGGTGGCGATACCCCGGCGCATTTCGCTGGTGAGCTCCACCCTAAAAATAAGTGTATCGCCCGGAACGACCTTGTGCCGGAACTTGACATTGTCAATCTTCAGGAAATAGGTGGAGTAGCGCTCTGGCTCGTCCAGTCGTGCCAGAACAAGTAAGCCACCGGTCTGAGCCATGGCTTCCACCTGTAAAACACCCGGCATCACCGGCTCCTGCGGAAAGTGGCCCATGAAATAAGGCTCGTTGGTGGTGATATTTTTTACCCCGACAATATAGGTGTCGGTCATCTGAATGATCTTGTCCACCATCAGAAAAGGATAGCGGTGTGGCAGCAGTTCCCGGATCCGCATATTGTCCATGACCGGTTCTGCAAGCACATCATATACAGGTGGCTGCACCTCGTTTACCTTGATGTCCTTGCGAATAAGGCGTGCCAGTTGGTTGTTTATTTTATGCCCGGGGCGGGTAGCGATCAGTCGTCCCTTGATGGGCTTACCGATCAATGCGATGTCACCGATGATGTCGAGTAGCTTGTGGCGGGCCGGCTCATTGGGAAAAGCCAGCTTGCGATGATTGAGGTATCCCAGTTCATCGGCATTGTGATGGGGAACATTCAGTTCATCGGCAATCACATCGAGCTCTGGTTGGGTGAGCTTTCTCTCGTATATAACAATGGCATTATCGAGGTTTCCCCCTTTGATCAGTCCTGCCTTACGCAATTGCTGAATCTCCCGGACAAACACAAAAGTCCTTGCAGGGGCAATTTCCGTTTCGAATTCCGACAGGGAATCCATGGAGGCCGACTGATTGGGAATGTACTGTGAATCGAATTCAATGAAGGAGTTGATACCGAAAGAATCATCTGGCAGAAGAGTCAGTTTTGAACCGGTTTCGGGGTCTGTCACCTCCATTTTGCTGCGGACAATGTAGTAATCCTTGTCCTTTTCCTGTTCCCGGATTCCTGCTTTCTTGATCTCGTTCACATATTCGATCGCACTTCCGTCGAGTATGGGAAATTCCGAAGAATCCACCTCTATAAGGCAATTGTCGATACCCAAGGCGTACAACGCCGAGAGACCATGTTCAAGGGTGCTTATCGTAATGTTATCACGACCTATCACCGTACCTCGTTGCGTATTGACCACATTTTCGGCCAGTGCGTCGATTACCGGCTGATTTTCCAGGTCAACTCTTTTTATTTTGTAACCATGATCTACAGGTGCCGGGTTGAAGGTTACCACAATATGGAGGCCGGTATGCAGTCCGGTTCCGCTTAGTGTGAAGCTGTTTTGCAAAGTTCTCTGTTTCACTTTTCTTTTAATTTAAAATCAGACATGCTGCGCAGGTGAGGTTGTGAAAAAATAAAATAGATTATTCACGCTGAGAAAGATGCTTTTTCAGCTCTGCGATCTCTTTTTCCAATGCGTTGAGTTGCCGGTACATGTCGGGCAGTTTGGGGATGATGATGCTCGACCTAAAGAATTTTTTCACCGGATAGGCCGGTGTACCGATGATCTCTGATCCTTCTTTGGTGTTGCTGATGATACCTGACTGGGCACCGATCTGGCTCTTTTTCCCGATGGTGATGTGGCCGCCGATGCCTACCTGTCCACCCATCACGCAGCTCTCGCCAATCTTTGTGGAGCCGGCAACACCTACTTGAGCTGCCATGACGGTATTTTCACCGATCTCGCAATTGTGTGCAATCTGGATGAGGTTGTCGAGCTTCACACCTTTTCTGATGATGGTGGATCCCATTACCGCCCGGTCGATGGTGGTATTGGCTCCAATCTCTACATCATCCTCAATGAGCACATTGCCCATTTGGGGGATTTTGTGATAACGTTCCTCTTTCTTGCTGAAACCGAATCCATCGGCTCCGATCACCGCGCCTGCATGGAATATGCAATTGTCACCGATCACACAATCGGAATAAATCTTTACTCCCGGGTAAAGGGTACAGTTCTTTCCGATCTGCACATTATCGCCCACATAGACCTGTGGATAAATCTTGCTATCGTCACCCACGTTTGCTCCGGCACCGATATATGCAAATGCCCCCACATAAACATTTTCGCCCACCTTGGCTTTGGGAGAAATAAAACTCATCTCTTCCACACCGCTCTTGGTAGGTTGGTGGCTTCCGGCCATCTCCATGAGCGAAGCCAGTGCTACATAGGCGTTAGGCACCTTGATCAGGGTAGCAGCAATGGGCTTATCCGGTTCAAAGTCCTCGTTCACGATGACAATGTCTGCCTCAGTTTCGTAAATATATGGTGTGTATTTGGGGTTACCTAGAAAAGTGATGGTGCCGGGCTGTCCCTCTTCGATCTTTGAGAAATTAGAAACAGATACGTCCGGATTTCCGATCAGTTCTCCTTTCAGAAAATCGGATATTTGTTTTGCAGAAAATTTCATCAGCTTATGATTCTATTCAACATTTTTTATTCAAATGAGTCATTTTCCCGCTTTGATATAGCCAAAAAAATTGGCTAACAATCACTTAGCTCGAAGAAAACGTGTCCGAAAACAGACAATTTCTTTCGGTCGAAAGAAGCCACTCTCTCTAAAATCATGCAAATTAACGAATAATATTCCAGTGTAGGAAGGAAAAAACAATAATTTCTCCCTACATAAAAAGAAAAGACAGCTACCAGAACTCGATAACTGCCTCTCTTTCAATTGTCGGGATGAGAAGATTCGAACTTCCGACCCCACGCCCCCCAGACGCGTACTCTAAACCGGACTGAGCTACATCCCGAAAATGTGAGCGCAAAATTACCCCTTTTTTTTCTTTTCCCCAAATTTAATGCGTAATCTTTTCAAAATAAATAGGAGAAAAAATGGAATACGGCTGTCCACAACAGGTTAGATATCGTTTAGTAGACCCCTTTGTCGGCTCTTGAGACAGAAGCAATCGCACCCACGGTGTTATCTTCCCCATTTACCACCACCTCAAAGCATTTGGTTCAATATTCACTTTCGGATGAAAATCCCCGCTATTCATATACTGCATTAAACTAAATCTCAATTGTTTGGCTTCCCGTCGTGACGTGATATCATTCACAAGATCAACGCCGCTCACCAAAACCTTTCCTTTACCTACCTGGGCTTCAAATATCAAACCCAGGTTCCTGTTGGTAACCCAATCATCGATAATGCGGACAATGGGCGTTAGATTGGCAGCCAAAGAGTCCAATAAAATCGCATCCGCATGACTCATTGCATCCCACCATTGCCAGTTGGAATGGTATTCTGTCGGAAAATTCTTGAGCGCTGGATGTGTCGGATCGCACAAAATTCCAAGGGTGTGGGGTTTCTGGTTTCCAGTCCAAGCCGTATTCCAGAATATACTCGAAAAGCCGACTCCCACATTTCCGCCCATTTCTGGAGTTACCTTCCCTTTACCAAGGCTGAGCAATACCTTTCCGCCATTCTGCAAGTAATCCAGCGTAGGCCGATCCATATTTTCAACCACCTTGATATCTGCGAATTCAATCTCCTGGTTTGCGGGATAAACCCAAATATCCCATGAATTCTCAAACTTTGCCATGCTTATTTTGAGATTCAATTTCCGGGGTTTGTCTTTATTCTCAAAGCGATAAGTTACCTTCCCCAATTGAATGGCATTTCCAATCGGAATATCCTGTTGATCCAACATTCCTTCCGCGATAAGTTCGCCATCCTCTGCAAGTTGCCACTTCGGGCTGATGGACTGCAGAGGTTTTTCTCCGAAGTGCGCAACCTCAATGTTCGCTGTCATTGTTTCACCTTCCGTAAATATCCGTTTTTCAAGCCGGGCCAAAGGAACAGTGGTATTGCAAAACCGACTGTATTCATCCGGTGAGATATAGCCCTTCTCCTCCCAGAAAGGATCCAGGACTCCCACCAAAGCAGTGCCCTGTCCCGGGAAATCGTGCAGATCGAGCAACTGAAAGCCGGCAAAACCGGGAGTGCGAAGAGCGGCTTCGATATCAGCCTTGTAACACAACGCTTGCAGCTTTCCTGAAGCCAGCAAAAAACTATCAGCCAGGTGTCCCATCTTATGATCCTGCAGGCTCTCCTGAAAGATTTCAAAGTTCCTGGGCTTCATGACACCGGTATATTTCTCCATTTCCTTGAAATTGGGATACACGCACCATTGTCCAATCTCATGGCTCACTACGGGGATTCCATCCTTCGGGATTCTTTGAGACCAATCATAGTCGGTTCGTGGAGCTTCTGAATTAATGATACTACCAAGTTCCTCAGCCCATCGCTGTATACGCGGTTCGGAAATACTATGATAATCGTTCACAGTTAATACCGGCCAACCGGCGGCACTGGTATATACCCGGCGATTGTCCTTTTCTTTCCAATAACTGACAAACTCAGTAAGAAACTCCTTGTATTTGGGGCCACCCGGTTCATTTCCATAAGCCATCATCACAAAAGAGGGATGGTTGCCATAGTTTTTGACAATTCGGTCGCTTTCGTCCCAAATATATTGATCAATCGGCAATCCGCTTCCCAATTGCGCACTCTGATTGGCCCAGGAAGAACATTCAACCTGAAGGTATACACCCATTTCATCTGCGGCATCAAAAGCGACTTCCGGTGGACACCACGAGTGAAATCGGACGTGATTCAAACCATGTGCCTGTATCGCCCTGTATATTTTTTTCCAATATTCGATGTCCATCGATGGGTAGCCTGTTAAAGGAAAAATAGCACACTCCAGTGTACCCCGCAGAAAGACAGGGCGGCCGTTTACGACAAAACGGGAACCTTCTACTTTAAATTCACGCAACCCGAAATCAACAGCAAGCGCATCAGTTTCCTTACCCGCTTGCAACGTAAGCAACAATTCGTACACATTGGGATTGAATTCATCCCATAACTGGGCATTCGCTCCCAGATTATAAATCATTTCCACCTCATTTTCTCCCGGAGATAGCGAAAACTCCCACGTTTGTCCTTTTACTTTCTTGTTATTCTTTTTAAGACGGGCATTCGCCGATATCTTTATTTGCTTTGTGTCGGAAAGAAGGTTATACACGGCGGCCTTCACTTTCAAAGTTTTATCCGCCACATTCGGGAAAATCTCTACGTGATCAAACAAAATCTTACCGGCGGCTTTCAGCGATATTTCTCCCACTATACCATTCCAATTCGACTGGGTATGATCGGAAATACTGTGTGAATTTTCACCCACATCAATCGCTTTTGTCCGGTTATCCACACAAATAGTGAGGGTATTGTCGCCTGTTTGCAAGAAGGAAGAGATCTCAAACCGGTGTGGTGCCGCCAGACTGTTTTGCATATCCACCCGTGTACCATTCACCCACACGGTTGTTTCCCAGTGAGGACGTTCCAATGTCAGTAAAATAGTCTTATTTTTCCAATCGGTTGGTATGGATATTTTTTTTCGATACCATGCCGCACCGACATACTCTTTTTCCGGCTGCAACCAGAACGGAAAACGAACATTTGTTGAATCCACGTAAGGAGCATAGTTCGGGTCTTTAACCCACTCCGAGTTCATTATTCCTCCCGTCCATTTGGTTTGAAGCGTCACATCATTTCCCTTGCCATTTTCCGCCATGGATCCTGGCAACAGAATTGTTTCTGATAAATCTTTTTCAAACCATCTTTCATTTACCCCACGATCTTCGGGATCCATTTGAAACTGCCATTCACCCGAAAGATCGATCTGTTCATTTTGGTGTTTTTGACAGGATAAAATGCACAACAGTAGCGAAAACAACAACCAAATTTCTTTCTTCATCTTGATATTGAATTAACTTTATTCCTTTATTTTTATGCTATTCATCACTCCCAGATGATTCACATCCCACTCCAAAACCTTCTCCATTGAGCGTGCTGCTTTTTCATTTTCACCTAAACCCAACCATCCTAACGCCATTACGTAATGGCAATGTATGCGGTTTCGCTTGTTCAAATCCTCTTCCCATATGGCCAGATCGGGAAGGGAGACGGCAAAATATTCGATCTTGCAGTCGTCGTTCAGGTGCTTCTCTCCATGAGCAATCAACTTTTTAAAACGTTCAGCTGCTTTTTCTTCATTTCCAAGCGCCCGCCAAGCCAATCCCTGAAAGTAGATCTTATCGGGTTTCTCATCGTTGTAAAAGAATGCCTGCTTCGGTTCATCCGGTCCCTGTGTGGCCTTTTCAAACCAGGCAACTGCATGCTCTTCGTCATACAACCCTCTGTAGCAAATTCCCTTATAATATGCCACATCGTTCTCGCTCACCGTACTTAATTTTCCTTCTCCCAGATTGTGCGGATACACATTGGTCTCATTCAATAACTCCAGCGCCCTTGGGTAATCATTTTCCTCGATGGCCTGCTTTGCAAGTTGTATTCTGCAGTAGGTGTACTGGAAAGTAACCTTGCCTTCCCCACCCTCCCAAGGGTGGAAATTGCGAGCATCACAGAGTGATTTAGCTGTTTCGTACCCACCCAGTTGATTGTACAGGGCAATACGCTCGATAAACAAATCGTCGCGCTGCTCCACCAACACCAAATGATCTTCCAGCTTCTGCAAACGCGCTGCAGGAGCATAATTGAGCTTCTTATACAACTGATCCAGTTCCATGAATACACGGGAGTCGGCCTCATCCAGTGAAAAAGCTTTCTCCAGCAGTTGCAGTGCCGCTTCTTTTTTCCCGGCTTTGTTATAGTAGGCCAACGCCAGGTTCCTCAATACAGTAGGAAATCCGTCGTGGATTTCAATCGATTTCTCCCAGCACGCAATGGCTTCCTTGTATTGCCGCTTTGCATACCAGAAGTTACCCAAATAATAGAGTGCTTTGTAATCTTTTGGACTCACCTCAATGACGTGCTGCAAGACGATCACCTCCTCCAGTCTGTTGGGAAAACAGCGGTCGGGTTTCAATTCAAACGCATTGTGGTACTGTTTCCTTGCTTCCTCTTCCTTACCTCTCTGAAAGAGAAAGTAGCCCAAGGCATACCCTGTCATCGGATAAGTGCCGGCAGCAGTTTCAGCGGCCCACTCCAACAGCATTATCGCTTCTTCATACAGTCCGGCAGCGGCAAAATCGAATGCATATTCAAGATAGCTTTGGGGCTTTCCCTGCAACAAAGAGATGATTTTCTTTCTCAACAATTCGTTCTCTGTCAGCAGGTATTGTTCAAAGAGGCACCCCACGTTGAACCGGTCTATTTCCAGTGATGCCTTCACCCATATCAAAGCCTCGTCGATATTTCCCTTTTTGCGTAACAGGGAAGTTTTCAGCTGGCGTGCCTTGTGGTTGTGCCAGTTGCGTAGGAGACTCTGTCCCACATTTTCCAGGGCGACATCCCAGTTCTTTCTCATCGCATCAATCTGTGCAATGGAAAAATAGGCCGCATCTTTCCAGGCAGCATTCCAGGCCGATTTATAAAAGACACTGTACGCCTCATCCGGTTTCGACTGAAAACGCAGAGAGCAACCCAGGTTGTAATAGGGTTCACCATCATAGGGATTGGGATTTCGTTTGGTCAATGTCTCTATCGCTTTTTCAAAATAGGATTGTGCCTTTTCAAATTGTCCCCTTCTCATCAGGAGGAGTCCGAGTGCATTGTTGCAACGCACATCACCCGGATCGCGCCTCAACGCTTCCTCATAATAATCAGCAGGACTAAAGGTGGCATGACGATACTGTTCCAGATGAAGACCCGTCAGATAGAGTTGTTCAATGAGCGGAATATCTTTCGGTTCAGCGGCGGCGCTGGCAGCGGGAGGTACCGGGCTATTCTCTATTTTTTCAGTGCTGTATCTCAACAGTTCTTCTCCATCACTTCCCGTGACCACCAACACAAGCTCCCCGGTCACCTCATGCCTCAGACTGGCTCCGCTGTTCAGTCCTATACTTCTTTCAAAATGAGCTTTAGGCGAAAGAACCGTTTTTTCATTCAACAGGACCTTGCCGAATCCATTGGTCAGGGACACCGTCACCTTGTTATTGGAAGTTGCAAACAGCCTTATATGGGCGTTTTCTCCCTCGCACTCCAGATTGGCGATCACATCCTTCGTCGCATTTTTCACATTGCCAACTCCTGCGTAGGGCATAAAATACTGGGTCCACGACTTCTCCTCATAGGGCTGCAACCAGCTGAAATCTGGCTGATTATCGGTATATACTCCCGTCATCAGCTCAATATAGGGGCCATCTTCATCCGTGAGGTTCCGTTCCCAGGCCTTTCCAAAATCACCATTTCCCCAAGTCCACTGTTTCTTTCCGGGAGAGACATGGTGGTTGGCCACATGCAACACACCCGCGTTTGTTTTTTCATTGAAACCACCCACAAAATCATAATCCGACACGATCGCCATGTAGGAGGTGGGCACGGGTATATTTTCATACCTGGAGATATCCACTCCGGCGGAATAGTCCTGCTTGTAATACGTTCCGGTAGCTATCGGAAAGGAAGATACATCCCGCTTGCCATGGTCGAAGACAGCATGTACATCTGGCGGGAAGACCGATTTATAGGCATTGTCGACAGCAACTGCAGGATTAGCCCACCAAAGAAAAGTTTGGGGAAAGGGTGTTCTGTTATAGGTTTTTGCCTTGATCTCGATGTAGGCTTTGTCGGGATAGAGCGTGATGCCATGCATCCCTTTCAATCGGGACATCCGTTCCACCTCATTGCACCAGACCGTTTTGCTTCCATCTTCGTGCGCTTCAATCAAATATTCAGTCGGATAAAAGGTACTGGGACGATGATGTTGCGGCCAGTTAAATTCTATGCCTCCCGATATCCAGGGACCGGTTAAGCCCACCAAAGCCGGCTTGATCACCTGGTTATAATAGAATATATGCGAACTCCTTATTTTATCGTAGGCCATCTGAATGCGTCCCCCCAATTCGGGAAGAATCATCACCTTGATGTACTGGTTTTCTATGAAAATCGCTTTGTATACTTTCTCTCTCTTTTTGTCTGATATTTTTTCAATCACAGGGTAAGGATACACCACACCGGAACTTCCCTGATAGACTCTTTTCTCCAGGAAAACAGGGTTTTTCTCCTCTTCTCCCGCTTCATAAGTAGGCAAAGGGATGTTTTCCATCCATGCCTTTACAACATCGGAATTATCGACTGTCGACTGAATCAAATAATTTGTTATTTCTTCCATCTCCAAAAATGCTACAATAAAATTATCGTGTTGTATTGTTCGCAATGATTGTTTCGATCTCCTCCAGTGTTTTTCCCTTTGTCTCTGGCAAGTTCTTCTTTATAAAAAGGAAACCCAAAATACAGATAAAGCCGTAAAGCCAGAATGTTCCGTAAGATCCGAATGAACTGTTCAACAGCGGAAAAGTATAGGTCAGCACAAAGCTGGCGCTCCAGAGGGCAAAAGTGGACAGGGCCATGCCCTTCGCCCGGATGCGTGTGGG